>CANPVF010000023.1 GCA_947581645.1 Candidatus Caribbeanibacter nitroreducens
CCTGGGCCGCCCCTTCGACGAAGCCGCGATCTTCCGGGTCGCCCGCGGCTACGAGCGGGCCACCCGCCACCGCCGTCCGCCGGAGGGCTTCCCGCCGCTCAGCGGTTCCCGGGCGCCACGACGCTGATGCTCAGCTCGTCGGCGTAGGCCTCGTCCAGCCGCTCCAGGTACCGGTCGAACTGGCCGGAGAGGACCCGGTGCTCGCGGTCCACCTTCGCCCGGAACTCCTCGTCGGCCACGTAGTGGTAGAGCACGGCGGCCATGATCTGTGCGTCCATCCGGAACGCCGTGTGACCGATCTCGGAGAGGCCGTCCTCCAGCATCTGGTGGGTGTGGTTGGCCGCGGTCGTGCTGTGGACGTTGACCCCCACGCCGGGCACCACCCGGCTGACGAACCCGGTCTCCTCGTAGCCCGAGGGACGCGTTCTCTCCGGATCCCGCTCGGGGGCGTCCAGCTCCACGGCGTAGGCCCAGACCAGCTCCTCCAGGGTGCCCAGGGAGATCCCGTCCCGGTAGCGGCCGTAGTTCTCCACCGAGACCTCCGTGCCCGTGGCCCGCGCAACGCCCCGGGCGGCGTCCTCCATCATCCCGGTGATGTGCTCCAGGTAGACCTCGTCGGGATAGCGGATGTAGTAGTCCACCACGGCCCTCTCCGGCACCACGTTGGGCGCGGTCCCGCCCTCGGGGATCGTGGCCTGGATCGAGGCCTCCGGCCGCCAGTTCGGCCGCATGTGATCGACGGCCGTGTACAGCTCCACGGCGGCCGTCAGGGCGTTCCGCCCGTGCCACGACTGCCGCTGGTGCGCCGGCCGGCCGTGGAAGGTGTACGTCACGGCGTTGATGTTCAGGCAGCAGGAGCCGAAGCCCGGCCGGCTCCGGCTCGTGCCGCTGCCGCCGTGGCTGCGGACCAGCACGTCCGCCGGGTCGAAGACGCCGGCCCGGTACATGGTCGCCTTGGGCGGCGGCGGGACCTCCTCCGCCGGCGTGCCGAAGGCCATCACCCGGCCCGGAATCCCCTCCCGGACCATGTACTCCTGCACGGCCACCGCCGCGGCGATGGCCACGGGCCCCTGGGCGTTGTGCTGGTCCCCGTGGAAGGCGCCGGTGGAGCCGCGGAGCGCGTCGTACTCGAGGATCACGCCCAGGGTGGGCCCCTCCGTCCCCGCCGGCGACTCCCAGGTCCCGACGAAGGCGGTCTCCAGGCCGGCCACGCCCTGCTCCACCTCGTATCCGTGCGACCGGAGGACCGCACTCAGGGTGTCGGCCGCCCGGTGCTCCTCGAAGCCCACCTCCGGGTGGCGCCCGATCCAGTCCGAGAGGTCCTGCATCTCCGTCTTCCACATCTCTCCGACGCGGGCCAGCACGCGGTCCCGCGCCGGATCGTCCGCCGTGGCCAGACGCTCCGCCGTGCTCACCGGTGCGAGCGTCGCCTGCAGGCTGTCGAGCCGCTCCAGGATCGGTCCGGCCGCCCGGCGCTCAAGCGAGGTGGCCTGAGCGCCGGCGTCGACGGGAGCGGCGGGAATCATCAGCGCCGCGGCGGCCAGCGCGGCGGCGGGAGGAACGGCGAAGGAGCGCAGGGAGCGCGCGAGATCGTGCGTCACGGTCGGGTCTCCTCGTTCTGGTGACGTCCGGGCGACGCCGCCGCGGCTACGGCGTCCCGCCGCCCGGCGGCTCCTCCAACGTCCGCGGCCGGCCCCACGGCAGCAAGAGCCCGGCGCTTTACCGGCACGCCACGCCTCCCGAGGTTGGGGCCTCGTCCTCGGGTCCGGCCTCGTACACTTCCCCCGACAGGAGCCGCCGATGGTCACCCGCCGACGCTTCCTCGGTGCGATCGGGCTCCCGGCCGCCGCCGCGGCCGGCCAGAGCCTCCTCCCCGCCCGCCTCGACGCCATCACCCCGGGCACGGATACCCGGCGCCGCCTCGAGCAGCTCTCCTCCACCCCCGGGGACGCGAAGCGCATCGCCCGGGACGAGGACTTCTGGGCGGAGGTCCAGAACGCCTTCACGGTGGATCGCTCCATGGTGAACCTGAACAACGGCGGGGTGAGCCCGACCCCGGGCCACGTCCTGGACGCCATGAAGCGGGACCTGGACTACGCCAACCAGATGCCCGTCTACAACGGGTGGAAGATCCTGGAGCCCCAGCGGGAGGGCGTCCGGGAGCGGATGGCCCGGGAGTGGGGCGTGGACGCGGAGGAGGTGGCCCTGACGCGAAACGCCTCCGAGAGCCTCCAGATCCTGCAGTTCGGCCACGACCTGAGCGACGGGGCCGAGGTCCTGACCACCAACCAGGACTACCCCCGGATGATCAACACCTTCGAGCAGCGGGAGCGCCGCGAGGGCATCCGCCTGAAGCAGATCTCGCTGCCCGTGCCCGCCGAGGACGACGCCGAGGTGGTGCGCCGCTTCGAGGAGGCCATCACGCCGCGGACCGAGCTGATCCTCATGTGTCACATGATCAACCTCACCGGCCAGATCCTGCCGGTGAAGGAGGTCACGGCCATGGCCCGGGAGCACGGGATCCCGGTCATCGTGGACGGGGCCCATGCCCTGGCCCACTTCGAGTTCGACATCGCCGACCTGGAGGTCGACAACTACTCGACCAGCCTCCACAAGTGGCTCTTCGCCCCCATCGGGAACGGGCTCCTGTACGTGCGGAAGGAGAAGATCCCCGAGATCTGGCCCCTGATGGCGGCGGACGTGAGCCAGGACGACGACATCCGGAAGTTCGAGGAGATCGGCACCCATCCGGAGGCGAACTTCCTGGCGGTGGGCGAGGCCCTCACCTTCCACCAGCTCATCGGTGGGAAGCGCAAGGAGCAGCGCCTGATCTACCTGCGGGACTACTGGGCGAAGGAGCTGCGCCGACACGAGCGGGTCCGGCTCCACACGAGCCTGAAGCCGGGCTACGCGTGCGGCATCGCCAACGTGGAGATCCGCGGCGTCGCCCCCGGCGATCTCTTCTCCTGGCTGTGGAGCGAGCACCAGATCCGGACGACGCCCATCGTCCACGACGAGTTCCGGGGGATCCGGGTCTCGCCCTCGGTCTACACCACGCCGGAAGAGCTGGACCGCTTCGTGGACGCCATGAGGACAGTTGCCGACGGAGGCCTCCCCACCGCATGACCGACCGGACGACATCCGACCACCCGAAGCCTTCGCGCCCGGAAGACCCGCTCGTCGCAGCACTGGCCGCGGTGCTGGCCACGCTCATCGCCCTCCCCGCTGCCGGCGCCGCCGGACCGGCGTCCGCCGACACCGTGCCCGGCGTCCCGGGAGACCTCGGATGGAGGAACATCGGCCCCTCCAACATGATGGGCCGCATCTCCGCCATCGACGCCGTGGACGACGACTTCCGCACCGTCCTGATCGGCACCGCGTCGGGAGGCGTGTGGAAGTCCACGAACGCCGGGACCACGGTGGAGCCGATCTTCGACGACTACGGCAGCCAGTCCATCGGCGACGTGAAGTTCTTCCAGGGGAACCCGGAGATCATCTGGGTCGGCACCGGCGAGGCCACGAACCGGAACAGCGTCGGCTGGGGCGACGGGATCTACAAGTCCACCGACGGCGGCGAGACCTTCGAGCAGGTGGGGCTCGAGCGGAGCTATCAGATCGGTGAGATCGCCCCCCACCCGTCGGACCCCGACGTGGTCTACGTGGCGGTGCCCGGGAACCTCTGGGACTACGACGGAATCCGGGGGCTGTACAGGACCACCGACGGCGGAGAGACGTGGGAGAAGCTCACTGACGGGCTCCCGGACGACGGCCGGACCGGTGCCATCGACGTCGAGGTGAATCCGGAGAATCCCGACGTCGTCTACGCCGGGTTCATGCACCGCATCCGGAAGCCGTGGGAGATGCACGTCGGCGGAGAGAACGCCGGGATCTACAAATCCACCGACGGCGGCGATTCCTGGGAGAAGCTCGGCGGCGGGCTGCCCGAGGACACCGTCGGCATGGTCGACATCGACATCTACCAACAGAACCCCGAGATCCTGACTGCCTTCGTCGGAGCACCGTCGGAGGTGCCCCGGGACCTCTCGGAGCCGGGCCCCGGGGTGTACCGCTCGGAGGACGGCGGCGAGACGTGGTCCTATCAGCTGCGCCACACCTCGCGGCCGCACTACCACGGCCAGGTGCGCATCAACCCCACGGACTCCAGCGAGGTCTACCTGGTCTCCCGCGTCTTCATGTTCAGCGACGACGGCGGCGACACGTGGACCGGCGACCGCCCCTTCTCCACCGGGGGAGGCGACGACCACGACCTCTGGATCTCGCCCGAGAACGGCGACGTGATGTACTCGGCCACCGATCAGGGGGCGCACCTGACGATGGGCGGCGACGGCCACGTCTCCTTCACCAACATGGCCATCGGCCAGTACTACGAGATCGGCGTCGACGACCGGGATCCGTACTGGATCTACGGCGGCCTGCAGGACAACGGCGGGTGGGCGGTGCCGAATCGCACCCGGAACCGGAACGGCGTGCGGATGGACCACGCGATCAAGGTGAACGGCGGCGACGGCTTCCACATGACCGCCTCGCCGGCGGACTGGCGTACGGTCTACACCACCGCGCACGTGGGCTACTTCGGGCGGATCGACATGAAGACCCGTGAGCGGACCTTCATCACCCCGACGCCGTCCACCACCCTCAACTTCCGCGAGCACTACCGGCCGGACTACCCGGAGAGCCAGACCGTCTACACCATCGACCCGGGGGAGCACTGGCTGTGGTTCGATCTCACCGCGCGCCAGATCAACGGGAGCATCCTTCCGCCGCAGTTCCGGTGGAACTGGAACGCACCGATGACACTGTCGCCGTCCAGCCCGCAGACCGTCTACGTGGGCGCGAACCACGTCTTCCGCTCGCGAGACCGGGGCGAGACCTGGCGCATCATCAGCCCGGACCTGACGGAGAACCGCCCCGAGACGAGGAACAGCTCACGAAGCGGCGGCACGGTGCGGGACGTCACGGGCGCCGAGAACTACCATACCATCTACACGCTGGCCGAGTCGCCCGTGGACCCGACGGTGATCTGGGCGGGCACCGACGACGGCAACGTGCAGGTCACCCGGGACGGCGGCGGGAGCTGGACCAACGTGGAGCCCGAGATGCCGGGCCTGCCCGAGGGGCTCGTGGTGAGCCACGTCGAGCCCTCCCACCACGACGCCGCAGTGGCCTACGTGGCCGTCGAGGGACACCGGACCGGCGACACGGCCCCCTACATCTACCGGACGGACGACTACGGACAGAGCTGGACCCGGATCACCGACGGGATCCCTTCCGAGCACCCGGGCAACAGCGTCTACGTGGTCGTCGAGGACCCCGAGGACCCGGACCTCCTCTTCGCCGGGACCGAGTTCGGAGCCTTCGTGAGTCTCGACCGGGGCGCGAGCTGGCAGCCGTTCATGAACGGCCTGCCCCCGGTGGCCGTCCGCGACCTGGTGATCCACCCCCGGGAGGACGACCTGGTGGCCGGCACGCACGGCCGCAGCGTGTGGGTCGCAGACGACGTCTCGCCTCTCCGGGCGCTGACCGACTCCGTCCGTGACCGGCCGGTCCACGTCTTCGAGAACCCGGTGGCCACGCGGTGGCTGGACCGCACCAACTACTCGCTCCGCACGTCCCTCAAGTTCAACGGCGAGAACCCGCCCGACGGCGCGGCCATCAGCTTCTGGAAGGGCTCCGGCCCGGAGGCGGACACGGCCACCGTGATCGTCGAGGATCCGATGAGCGGGCACCGGGCCGAGTTCCGCACGCCGGCGGACGACGGGCTGAACCGGGCGTACTGGGATCTGAGCTTCGCGCCCGCGGAGGAGGCGGTCTCCGAGTACCGGTCGCGCCTGCTGGACGCGGCGGCGCATGTCCGCTCGCGCCTGCGGCAGCTGGAGCCGGAGGGCCAGGCCGGCCCGGCCGCGCCTCCACTGGACCTGATCGCCGACGACCTGCTGGAGCCCCAGCGATCCCCGGACCGGTTCGACGGCGTGGAGTACCCGACCGACGATCCGTCCACGGACGGGCCGGAGAGGAAGGGCGGCGAGGACGACCGGGCGATCCTCACGACCCACCTGGAGGCGGTGACGGACAGCCTGGAGGCGAAGGAGTCGCCGGGCGAGTGGCGGGAGCTCAACGGGCTACGGTCCCACCTGGAGGCGTACAGCCCGGTGGTCGGCGACACGGCATTCACGGGCCTCTACCCCGAGCCCCTGTCGCCCACCGAGGCCGCGCCAGGCGAGTACCGGGTACGGCTGCGGCTCGGCGGGGCGTCGGCCCGGGGCGCCGTCCGACTGCGCGAGGACCCGATGAAGGAGGAGTGAGCGGCGACGTCCGCGCCGGGCGTCGGCGGCCTACGGAGGCGTCCCGACGCACCGACCACGGGTCTCAGCGCCGTTGCGGCTCCTCCCCGGCGAGGCGGTCCACCAGCGCGAGCACCTTCTCGACCGGGGCCAGCGACTCCAGGACGGCAGCGGCCCCGCCGAAGTCGTGGTCGGCGTTGAAGGCGTGCCGGACGGCCACCGTCGACAGCCCGGCGGAGGTGGCGGAGACGACGCCGGCCTCCGTGTCCTCCACGGCCACCGCCCGGCCTCCCGCGGCGCCCAGGGCCTCCCGCGCTCGCCGGTAGGGCGCCGGGTGCGGCTTCTCGGCCTCCACGTCGTCGGCCGTCACCGTCGCCTCGAAGAGCCCGTCGGCGCCGAGGCCCGGGAGCGCGATCTCCACCATCCACCGGTCGCTGGAGGTGACGAGGACCAGCGGCCGCCCCTCGGTCCGGCAGGCTTCCAGCAGCTCGGTCGCCCCCTCCGTGGGGCGCAGGTCCTGAGTCAGGAGCCGGCGGTAGACGGCCCGGAAGGTCCGCTCGTACGCCTCGGCGGCATCGTCCGAGGCGTCCAGGCCGGCCCCCTCGAGGAAGGCCCGGATGACCCGGTCGTGCGGATTCCCCATCTGCCGCCGGTAGAGCTCCGACGTGAGCTCGCCTCCGCGCTCCTCCAGCGCCCGCCGGTGGGCCCGCGCCTTCAGGGGCTCGGTGTCCACCAGCACGCCGTCCATGTCGAAGACGATGGCCGCCTGCATACCTCTCCCGCGCTCGATTCGACGTCCCGCCGCGGCCTCCCGCCGCGCCGGCCGCGCCTGTCCGGCGCGGCAAAGGTCTTGCCCTCCCGTGTACGGTGGAAGCACGGAACCTGCCACGCTCGAACGGAAGACGAGACAATCATGGAGACCACGGACATCGCCGGACAGGAGACGCCCGTCCTCGAGGCCCACGGGGCCCGTATCCCGGCCCTGGGGTTCGGCACCTGGGAGCTCGAGGGAGAGACGGCCGAGCGGATGACCGCCGAGGCGCTGGAGGTGGGGTACCGCCACATCGACACCGCCCAGGCCTACGGCAACGAGGCCGAGGTGGGGCGGGCCATCGAGGCGTCCGATGTGTCTCGCGACAACATCTTTCTCACCACGAAGATATGGCCCGCGAGCTACAGTGATTTCCAGAACGCGGTGGAGGAGCGACTGGAGCTGCTCCGGACAGACCGCGTCGACCTGCTCCTCCTCCACTGGCCGAAGTTCGACGGCACGACGCTGACCCGGACCATCGACGCCCTGAACCGTGCCCGGCGGGAGGGCAAGACCCGCCACATCGGGGTCAGCAACTTCAACACGGACCTCCTGGCCCGGGCGTGGGCGGCCAGCGAGGCACCGCTGGTGACCAACCAGGTGGAGTACCATCCCTTCCTGGACCAGGCGCCCGTGCTGGACGCGGTGCGGGAGCGGGAGATGTGCCTCACGGCCTACTCCCCCCTGGCTCACGGCGAGGTCCCCGGCGACCCGACGCTGGAGGAGATCGGCCGCGAGCACGGGGCCAGCGCCGCCGCCGTGGCGATCCGGTGGCTGATCCAGCAGGACGGCGTCGCGGCCATCCCCCGCACCTCCGACCCGGAGCACTGCCGGGACAACTTCTCCGCCCTGGAGTTCGAGCTGGACGGCGGTGAGATGGACCGGATCGCCGAGCTCGCCCGTCCCGACGGCCGCGTGATCGACCCCGCCGGGCTCGCCCCGGAGTGGGACTGAGCGGGTGAGCGCGGCCGACGACGCCGGCCCGTCGCGGGGCGCGGAGGCGGCCACTGCCTTCGCGCCGGCGTCGGTCTCCAACCTGGCCTGCGGCTTCGACATCCTGGGGATGGCCCTGGACGCCCCCGGAGACCGCGTCACGGCCCGGCGCACCGGGGGCAGCGGCGTGGCGGAGGTCGAGGTGCGCGGCGACGACGGCCGCCTGCCCCGGGACCCGGAGGCCAACTCCGCCGGCGCGGCCGTGGCCGAGCTCCTGGAGGGGCTCCGGCGGGACGATGCCGGCGACGACGGTCGGGATCACGGACCGGTCCCCGGGATCGCGCTGGAGGTCCGGAAGGGCGTGCCGGTGGCCGGCGGCCTCGGGAGCAGCGGAGCCAGCGCCGTGGCGGCGGTGGTGGCCGCCGACCGCGTCCTCCCCGGCAGGAGGCCCCGGGCCCGGCTCCTCCGCTGCGCCGTGGAGGGCGAGCGGGCGGCCTGCGGGAGCCGGCACGCGGACAACGTGGCCCCCTCCCTGTACGGGGGGCTCGTGCTCGTCCGATCCGCCGCCGACGCGGACGTGGTGGAGCTGCCGGTCCCCTCGGGGCTGGCCGTGGCCGTGATCCGTCCGCACGCGGAGGTCGAGACCCGCGAGGCCCGGGAGGTGCTGGGCGACCGGGTTCCCCTGGAGGACGCCGTCACCCAGGGGGCGAACCTCGGCGCCCTGGTGGCCGGCCTCTTCCGGGGGGACCTGGAGCTCGTCTCCCGGTCCCTGGTCGACGTGATCGCGGAGCCGAAGCGTGCCGGCCTGGTGCCGGGCTACCGCGCGGCCCGGGACGCGGCCCTGGAGGGAGGCGCGCTGGGCGCCAACCTGTCGGGCTCCGGGCCCTCGATCTTCGCCCTGTGCCGCGACGGTGCCGGCGCCCGGAGCGTCGGCCGGGCCATGCGGGAGGCCCTGGAGGCGGACGCCGGGCTCGAATCGGACCTCTTCGTCTCACCCGCCTCCGCGTCCGGGGCCCGGGTGGAGCGCGTCCGCGAGGGGAGCGAGTGAAGCTGGTCAGCACCCGGGGAGAGGCGCCCCCCTCGGACGTCCGGTCCGCTCTGTTCCGAGGCCTGGCACCGGACGGGGGGCTCTATCAGCCCGACTCCCTTCCCCGGGCGGGCCGGGAGCTGACCGGCGGCCTCCGGGACGCCCGGTGGCCGGAGACCGCGGCGGCGGTGGCCCGGCTGCTCCTCTCCGACGAGTGGGAGGAGACGGAGCTCGAGTCCATCGTCTCGGAGGCCCTGGACTTCCGGGTTCCGCTGCGGCGCGTGGGCGACCGGATCCACGTCCTCGAGCTCTTCCACGGCCCGACGCTGGCGTTCAAGGACGTGGGGGCCCGATTCCTGGCCCGCTCCATGGCCTCCGTCCGCGGGACCTCCGACGAGCCGGCTCCGACGGTGCTCGTGGCCACCTCCGGGGACACCGGGAGCGCGGTGGGCGACGCCTTCCGGCGGCTCACCGACTTCCCGGTGGTGATCCTCTTCCCCGAGGGGCGCATCAGCCGGCGGCAGCAGCGTCATCTGGAGCGCCTCGGCGGCAACGTCACCGCCGTGGCCGTGGACGGGACCTTCGACGACTGCCAGCGCCTCGTGAAGGGAGCCTTCGCCGACGAGGAGCTCCGGGAGCGCGCCCGGCTCACGTCGGCCAACTCCATCAACATCGGGCGCCTCCTGCCCCAGATCTTCTACTACTTCCACGCCCTGGCGCGCCTGGAGACCGGCGTCCGCGCCGGGGAGGTCGTGGTGTCCGTGCCCTCCGGCAACCTCGGGAACCTCACCGCCGGCCTGATGGCGAAGAGGATGGGCCTGGAGGCAGATCGCTTCGTGGCGGCGACGAACCGGAACGACGTCCTCCGCCGGTACCTCGAGACGGGGCGGGCCGAGCCACGCCCCGCCGTCTCCACTCCCTCCACCGCCATGGACGTGGGCGACCCGAGCAACCTGGAGCGGCTCCGGCACATGTACGGGGACGAGGTGGGCCGGATTCGCGGCGACCTCACGGCCACGAGCCACGGGGACGACGTCACGCGTCGGACGATCGCCGCGGTCCACGACCGCCACGGCTACGTGCTGGACCCGCACACGGCCGTGGGATGGCGGGCCCTGGAGGACGAGCTCCGCGGGCGGCCCGAGTCCACGGGAATCCTCCTCTCCACCGCCCATCCGGCCAAGTTCCCCGACGTGGTGGAGCCGCTGGTGGACGGGGAGGTATCGGTGCCGACGCGCTGGACGGAGGCCCTGGAGCGGGGGGAGGCGCGGGCGGTGCGGATGGAGCCGGAGGCGGAGGCGCTCCGCGAGCTCTTGCTGTAGCGCTTCCCCCCTTCCCAGTCGTGCCGTCAGCCCCGGGCGGCCGCCGTCGTGTCCACCGGCTCGGTGTCGTGGATCCGGTTGACGTCGATGCCGAGGACGCCCTCGTCGGAGCGGTCGAAGATGTCGCGGAAGCGAGCTCCCCACCGGATCTCGTCCGCCTTGTAGGAGGTGCGCCGCAGCACCTGGTCCGAGTGGGCCTCGTCCAGCGCGCTCACCTGCACCAGGAACTCCCCGTCCTCGGCCTCCATGTCCGCTTCCGTCATTCCGTACAGGGGGCTGTCGGCGTCGATGGGGTGGACCACGGTCCAGTGGAGCGGGAAGAAGGCGATGCGGTCCCGCTCGAGCTCCAGGCGGTGGAAGGTGCGGGTGACGCCGTCTCCGCGGGGCTCCAGGTGAGCGTACACGATCTCGGCCTGCACCTGCACCAGCTCCTCCCGCCGCCGGTTCACCACCCGCAGCTCGAAGCCCCGTCCCTCGCCGTAGGGGGCGATCACCGCGCAGTCGCTGAACTCCACGTCGGAGCGCGGACGCGCCAGTCGGGCGAACACCACGGCGGCGACGACGGCGAACCCGCCGAGGCCCAGCAGGGCCTCGACGGTGACCAGGGCGTTCGCCACGACGTTGGCGGGCGCCATCACGCCGTATCCCACGGTGGTCATGGTCTGGACGCTGAAGAAGAAGGCCTGCAGGAAGCGCTGGCCCAGGGGGCCGTCGCCGATGCCCGTGACCGCGTCCGGGCCGGCCAGCAGATAGGCTCCGCCGAAGAGCAGGTTCGCCGCCACGTAGGCCGCCGCCAGGAGCACGTAGAACTGCCACCACTCGATGCGGTGCAGATAGCCGTACAGGCTCACGGACGCGAAGCGCGGAAGCCCGCGCCGTTCCACGTTGAAGGACCCGTCCGGGTTCATGAGCCGGGTCCGGGTCTGGTCGGCGACCCGGGAGCCGAAGCCCAGGTCCCGGATCTCCGTGGGGTCCTCCCCGGGCGACTCTCCTCCGTCCGGCTCGCCGTCCTCCTCCGGACGCTCCTCTCTCTCGTCGTCGGTCATCTCTGTCGTCTCTCCCCGTGAACGGTTCCGATGCACCTGCCGCGGCGTCGGTTCCCGTCGATCCGCACCGTCCTCGCCAGGGCACGGCAGCTCGACGCCATCAACATGACCGCTGGCCAGCGGACTCGCCGGGTGCGAGGTTCGAGCGTCTCGGGCGCCGGATCGTCGCCGACGTCCCGACGGAGCCGCACGCTTCCCGCGACCAGGAGCACGTCATGCACCGCGCCGCGCCCACCGCCGCCGCTCTCCTCCTCCTCGCCGCCCTGGGGCTCTTCGGCCCTCCCGGGGCCGGCGCCCAGGAGACGGGCCCGACCTCCGGGCCGGAGCTCGCCGACGAGAAGCTCTACTTCCCCTCCTGCCCGGAGTACGGCGCCGACTACACCTTCGACTGCTACCACGACTACCCGGAGGTGGCGTCGTTCCTGGAGGACGCGGCCGCGGCGCACCCGGACCGGGCCTCGCTCCGGTCACTGGGCGAAAGCTACCAGGGGCGGGAGATCTGGCTCATGACGATCACCGATCCCTCGGCCGGTGACCCCGGCGAGAAGCCGGCGGTCTGGGTCGACGGCGGCATCGACGCCGACGAGGTGGTCTCCGTGGAGACGGCCCTCGGGCTGATCCACCGCCTGCTGGAGTCCGACTCGGAGCGGGTGCGGGAGCTGCTGGAGACGCGGACCTTCTACGTGGTCCCGATGGCCATGCCCGACGCCAACCAGCTCCACCACCGGACGCCGATCCGTCCCCGCGACACCTCGCTCCGCCCCTGGGACGACGACCGCGACGGCCGGAAGGACGAGGACCCGCCGGAAGACCTGGACGGCGACGGCGAGATCCTCACCATGCGGAAGCAGACGCCCACGGGGGACTTCGTGCGGGACACCGCTGATCCCCGTCTCCTCCGCGAGCGGAAGGCCGGCGACGAGTGTCCGTGCTACGACGTCTACCTGGAGGGCGTGGACAACGACGGCGACGGCCGCTACCAGGAGGACCGCTACGGGGGCGTGGACCCCAACCGCAACTACCCGGGGAACTGGTCCCCCGGCGGGGGCGGCGGCCCCTACGCCGGCTCCGAGTCGGGCGTCCGGGCCATGCTGGACTTCATCGCGTTCCACCCGGAGATCGCCGCCTCCCAGCACTTCCACTCCACCGGCGGCGTCGTCCTCCGTCCACCCTCCGTGGAGGACCTGGAGCTTCCCTCCGGCGACCGGGAGCTGTACCTGGAGATGTCCCGCCTGGGGCTCGAGGCCACGGGCTACGACCTGGCGACTTCCGTCTACGACTGGAACTGGCCGCCGGGGAGCGGCAACCGGAAGGGCAGCCAGGTGTGGCGGGACGCCGACGGGCGGCTGCACGGTGGATCGACCTACCCGGCGCCCGGCGGCTCCATCGACGGCATGTACCTGAACTTCGGAATCCTGGCCTTCGCCAACGAGATCTACGACATGGGCCGGGACTACGACGGCGACGGTGAGATCACCGAGGCCGAGCAGCTCCGCTACAGCGACGAGGAGATGGACGGCTACGCCTTCCGCGCCTACGAGACGTACCAGCACCCGCAGCTGGGCGAAGTGGAGATCGGGGGGTGGCGGAAGTTCGGACACAACAACCCGCCTGCCGCGGAGCTGGCCGGAGAGGTGCGCCGGAACGTGGACTTCGCCCTGACCCAGGCCGAGCACACGCCGCTGCTCCGCGTCGGAGACCTCGACGTCGAGGCCCTCGGCGGGGGCGTCTACCGCGTCACGGCGGAGGCCCGGAACGCGGGCCTGCAGCCCACCGAGCTGCAGATCCGGCGAGAGCAGGGCTCCGCCCTCCCCGTCCGGGCGACGATGGACGGAGTCGAGGTGCTCTCCGAGGAGACGGAGCGGCGGATCGGCACGCTGGAGGGCCACTCCTCGGAGGAGGTCACCTGGGTGGTGCGCGGCGAGTCCGGGGACGAGGTCACGGTCACGGTACGGCACCCGAAGGGCGGGGTGGACCGGGCGAGCGTGGCGCTTCCGTGAGGCGAGAGGTTGATGGAGCCCGCGGCTCTGTTATGGTTGTAAACGTACCTTGCACCTGAGCGTTTCGGCGCCACGGAAGGTCGCCCGTGTGGAACCGCCGCACACCGCGTCTCGGAGCCGTGCTCCTGGCCGCGGCGCTGTTGACGGCCTCTCCGCTGAACGGTCAGGAGGCGGCGGAACGGGAGGGCATCTGGTTCAACGCTGGACTCGGGGCGGGCTTCGACGAGTCCATGAGGTGGGGGCCGGGCTTCCGGGTGGCCGCGGGCACCACGATCGCCCCCCGGCTCCGCCTGGGGATTCGCGCCTTCCAGTTCGAGGCCGATCCCTTTGGCCGGGACGGATCCAAGTCGCGCAGTAACGTGACGGCTACCGCTGCCTTCTATCCGTCTGCCGGCGGACATTTCTTCCTCGCCGGCGGGCTGGGTCTCGCGACGGAGCAGTATCAGGAGCTCGTACCGGGTACGACGACTGCTCGCTGGGCCACCAGCGAGTATCTCGGGGCGTACCTCGGCCTGGGACACGACATCCGACTCGGTGACGGCGATCTCCATCTCACCCCGACCGTTGACGCCCTGTTCGGCCTGATCGAGGACGGCCTGGACAACCCGGACTTCAGCCTCCTCTTCACCGTGGGCCTGGGGGTCCGTTAGGGAGCGGAGAGCGATCCGCCCTTCCCCTCGGCGCCCCGTTCAGCCCGTCAGCCGCTCCCGGGCCGCCTCCGCGTACCGGCGGACCACCTCGCCGGCGGGCACGATCTCGTCGATGCCCGCCACGCTCTTACCGGCCTGCCAGTAGTCCCGCTCCCCGCTCTCGTCCTGGGAGGAGCGCTTGAGCTGCCACAGCGACTTGAGCGAATAGATGGTCCGCATGAGGTGCTTCAGCCGCCGGTGCTGCAGCATCCACTTCGCCACCGCCCCGGCCTCGGTGCCGACGCTGCGGATGTAGGGAGTCTCGATCACCGACACCGGGACGCCGGTGATCTTCTCCGTCCACACGATGTCGTCCTCGTCGGCGTCCAGGATGGCCTGCTTGTACGGCTCCGACGCGTTGCACTCCTCCGTGGCGATGAACCGGGTCCCCATCTGCACGCCGTCGTAGCCCATGTCCAGGGAGCGGGCGAACTCCTCCGCCGTCCCCACGCCCCCGGCCCGGACCACCGGCACGTCGAACTCCGACAGCTCGGCCAGCAGCTCCTCCGGGCTCCGGTCCCCCGGGTGCCCCCCGGCCCGGTCGTTCACGGCAATGAGCCCGTCGACCCCGGACTCGATCCCCTTGGCCGCCCACTTCCGCTCCGTGGCGTCGTGATAGACCACGCCGCCCTCGGCGTGGACCATCTCGCACACCCAGTCCGGCTTGCCCAGCGAGGTGACGAAGAAGCGGATCCCCTCCTCCAGGGCGATCCCCACCCACTTCTCCATCCGCTTCCGGTAGGCCTTCGACGAGGACTCGATGAGGGCGTTCATCCCCACCGGGCGGTCGGTGAGCTCGCGGATATAGCGGATCCCCTCGCGGAAATCGTGGCCGTGGACGTAGGTGAGGGAGATGGGCTGCAGGATGCCGAGCCCGCCGGC
>CANPVF010000024.1 GCA_947581645.1 Candidatus Caribbeanibacter nitroreducens
CGACGGCCTCGACAACGACTGCGACGGTGAGGTCGACGAGTCCTCCTACTGGTACGAGGACGCGGACGGCGACGGCTACGGGAACGCCGCGGTGGACTCGGTCGCCGAATCACAGCCCACCGGATACGTGGCGGACGACACCGACTGCAACGACTCCGACGCCAGCGTCCACCCCGGCGCCCAGGAGGCCCCGAGCGACGGCCTCGACAACGACTGCGACGGCGAGGTCGACGAGTCCTCCTACTGGTACGAGGACGCCGACGGCGATGGCTACGGGAACGCCGCCGTCGAGACAATCGCCGAATCACAACCCACCGGCTACGTGTCCAACCCGGACGACTGCGACGATTCCGACCCGAATGTCAATCCAGGTGCTGACGAGATAAGCGGTGACGGAATCGACAACGACTGCGACGGTCAGGTCGACGAGACCTCCTGAGGGGAGCGGCCTGGCCTGCCCCCTCACCGCCCTGCGTCGGGACCCGCGGGTGTGTTCGGGACACGCCCGCGGCCTCGCTCAGGCGTCCGGGGCGACGAGCGACCGAAAGCGCGGGTGAACGTCCTGGACGACGTGGTTCACGTACGGACAGGAGGGCACCACCTCGCGTCCCGCTTCCCGGGCCCACTCCAGAGCCGTGACGACCAGCTGTTCGGCGATGCCTCGCCCCCTGTGCGCCTCCGGAACGAAGGTGCTGGTGTAATCCAGGACGTCATTCTCGCGCTCCTCGTAGTCGAGGTACGCCTCGTCGCCGTCTCCCAGATCGACCACGAAGCGACGTCGACTTCCATCGTGCTTCACGTCGACCGTCATGATATTCCCGCTCCCTCTGCTCGGTGTCTCGGCGCCGTCGAAGTCAGGGATTCCTTACACCGTCTCCCCCGGCCTTTCCCGACAGGCCGCCGGCTCGTTCTCCGGTTCTTCCTGGCGGGTGGCGAGATGATCGGCCTGACGCGTCGCCGGCGTGAGATCTGCCCGGATGCCTCCAGAACAGCGAAAGCCCCGCTCTAGCGGGGCTCGGGGCATCCGTCGAATCTGTCAGTGGGCCGGGTTGGAGTTGAACCAACGACCTCACGCTTATCAGGCGTGCGCTCTAACCAGGCTGAGCTACCGGCCCTCGCTGTTCGGGAGCCGCCAAGCTAACCGGGGAAGCTGTCGAGTCAACCCGTGAAGAAGGCGGCCGAGGGGGCTAGCTTGGGCTCCTCATGATACGCTCGCTCCCCTCCCGCCGTTCCGCCCGATCCGCGGCCGAGGCGATCCCGCCTCCCGCGGTCTCTGCCCCGTCCAGAGCCGTCCCGGATCCCGACGCGTGACGGCGGACGACCTCAGCCGACGGTCCTGGCTGGCCCGGGCGTGGCGGGCCCTCACCCGGGAGCGGGGCAACCGCACGTGGGACGGGGTGATCCGGGGCACGGGCCTCCTGGCGGCCCTCAGCATCCCCCTGGTGCTGATCCTTCCGGAGACGGCGGCCATGACCGGCTTCGTGCTCGTCACCATCTGGGTGAACGGCCCCATCTCCCCGCTGCTGCCGGCCACCTACGAGCCGATCCTCATGCTCTTCGGCCGGGTCTACGACCCGTTCCTGGTGGCAGCCCTGGGCACGGCGGGCACGCTGTACGTGGAGTGGCTCAACTACTACCTGTACCGCGCCGTGCTTACGCTGGACGGCGCCGCAGGCTTCCGGGAGAGCCGGATGGTCCGGAAGGTGATCGACCTGTTCGAGAGGAAGCCGTTCCTGGCCGTCTGGCTCTGCAGCTGGTCGATCCTCCCCTACTGGCCGGTGCGCATCCTCGCCGCGGTGGCCGGCTACGACGTGAGGAGGCACCTGCTGGCCACCCTTCTGGGGCGCCTCCCGCGCCTCTGGTTCTTCGCCGCCCTGGGCCTGTGGTGGGACATCCCGGACAGCTGGCTCGTGTGGGCCACCGGCGGGGGCATCGCCGTCGGCGTCACGATCTGGGCGTGGCGGCGGTGGCGCGGCGCGGAGGAGCCGGGGCCGCCGGCGCCGGCCCGGGTCCGGGAGGAGGAGCGGCCGGCGGCGTGACGCGTCCGCCAGGACGCGCGGGGTGCCAACGGTGATGCTGCGTTGAGTCGAATCGCGGATGAGACGTCTCCGCGGAGACGCTCGCCGGGACCCGGGTCTACAGGAGCCCGCCGGGCGCCCCGCCGATCAGCGCCGCGGCCACGGCGGCCAGCACCAGGACCCACACCCCCGCGTAGGCGGGCACGAAGCGGTTCCGACGCTCCTTCATGTCGGGGAACTTCACCGGCGCGTCGGCGAACTTCCCCCGCGGCTCGTCCGGGAAGAAGAACGTCTTGTAGGTCTCGGTGGTGGCGATGGTGTAGCCCAGCGCGCCCAGGAAGATGAACACGTACTCCGCGGTGAGGGAGGCCACGAGCAGGGCCCAGAGGAAGGCGATCAGGGGGCTCCGGAAGAACTTGAGCAGGTGGAAGCCCTCGATGGGGGCGTCCTTCCAGGCGCCCCCGAAGGCGGAGATCCACCCGCCGGCGGTGCCCACCACCAGCACGGTCACCAGGGGCGAGAGCTCGGGCCCGGAGCGCCCCAGCCACCAGACGCCGTACAGCACGGCCAGCTCGCCGGCGAAGTAGACGGCCCCCACCGCCAGCCGCACGGCGCGGCTCTCCACGGGCTCCCCGCCCACGGAGAACTGCATGGGGATCGTGTACTTCGACTGGTCCTCGTCCCGGAGGAAGGTCTTGTACAGCTCCACCAGCGCCCGCTCCAGCGCGTAGGTCACGCCGAAGAGGACCACGACGCCCCCGGCGCTCGTCGGGCTGGCCGGCGTGAAGAGGGTGAGGGCGACCGCGATGCCGGTGGCCAGGACCGGGCTGCGGAACCAGGTGCTCCAGGTGAAGCCCTCGTGGGGCGAGTCCTTGTACATGCCCCAGATGGCGGCGTGGACGCCGGCGGCCAGGCCGACGGCCAGTGCGATGGCGATCTCCATCTATCCGTCCCGTCCTTCCGTGCTGTCGAGGCTGACGTCCATGCTGTCGTAGATCTGCTCCACCAGCTCCAGGTCGCGCCGGGCCAGGCCGAGGTCGTACTCCGGCGGACGCCCCGTGGCCAGGGCCTCCACGAAGTCCCGGAACATGGGCCGGTAGCCGGCGGCGTCGGCCAGCCCGCCGGGCACGGGCCAGAAGCGCGTCCGCTCGCCGTGGACGGCCACGAAGCCCCCGTTGGACTCGAAGGCCACGGATCCCTTCCGGCCGTAGATCCGCGAGAAGCGGACCCCGCCCAGCGGGGAGGGCACGTCCCATGAGTAGTAGAGGCTGCCGGCGGCGCCCTCGGCGTAGTCCAGGTCCACGAGCACGCTCCGTTCCGGCTCCCGGCGGGCGCCGTCGGCGCGGCCGGGGCGCCGGCCGGAGGCGGACTCCAGGGTGAGACCCAGGTGGGCCACGAAGTCCACCCAGTGGATCCCGCCCTCGAAGAGGGCCCCGCCGCCGGCGAGCTCGGGGTCGTCCCGCCACCCGCTCGTCTCCTGGCGCTTGATCGCGTTCACGTAGACGAAGAGGACCTCGCCGATGTCGCCCCGCCCGATCACCTCGGCCACCCGGCGCCGCACCGGCTTGTAGTAGTAGTTCTCGGCCACCAGGACCCGGCGCCCGGCCTCGGCGGCGGCCCGCTCCACGCGGTCCACGTCGTCGGCGCGGAGGAACGGGGGCTTCTCGACGATGACGTGCTTCCCGGCCCGGAGCGCCTCCAGGGTGAGCTCCAGGTGATGGGCCGGGGGCGTGAGCACGAGCACGCCGTCCACGCTCTCGTCCTTCAGCGCCCCCCCGTAGCTGCCGTAGGAGCGGTATCCCTCGTGCTCCCGGCGGAAGGCCTCGGCGCGGCGCACCGAGCGGCTGGCGTAGGAGATCCGGGAGACGGCCTCCAGGCCGGACAGGGTGTCGGCGTGGGTGCGGGCCGCCTCGCCGCACCCCAGCATGGCCAGGTGCAGCGGCGGCTCCGCCGGCTCGACGCTCACCCTTCGCCGACCCGGACGCGCGTCGTCCCGTCCCGCTCGCGGAGCCGGCCCGCGATCCCGCGGCCGACCCGCAGGGCGTTGGCGGCGATGGTCAGGCTGGGATTCACGCCGCCGGAGGTGGGGAGCGCACTGCCGTCGGTGACCCACAGGTTCTCCACCCCCCGGTAGCGGCCGTCCGGCGCCAGGGGCGCGGTCTCCGGGTCCTCGCCCATGCGGACGGTGCCCAGGGCGTGGGAGAAGGTGTCGATCTCGTGCGTGTAGGAGAACGCGGCGCCGGCCCGGCGCAGGATCGTCCGTGCCCGATCGATCAGGGCGTCCCGGGCCGCCAGGTCCCGCCCGGCGTACGTGTGGTGGACCGCGATCTCGGGCAGCCCGGTCGCGTCCTCCCGCGAGGGGTCCAGCTCCACGCGGTTCTCCTCCCGGGGGGCGTCCTCGGCCAGGGCCAGCAGTCCCACGAGCCTCCGGGCCGCCGGCTGCAGGGCATTGGCCAGCGCGTCCGGGAGGGCGGAGCGGATGACGCCGTTGGCCGGGGTCTGAACCTGCTGCAGGTTGCCGAGCTTCGAGGGCTCGGGCCCGCCGTTCGTCCGCCGCCCCCGTCCCCCGCCGTTCGTCCGGGCCGAACCGCCGGGATCGCCGAAGTAGAAGTCGTTGATCCCGACCTGCTTGTGGAAGACGTCGTGGTCGTCCGGGACGCCGGGGAAGAAGCCGAAGGCGATGGCGCTGCAGTGCCGGGTCAGGTACCGCCCCACGGCACCCCCGGCGAGATTCCGGTCCCGGAGCCCCGAGGCCATCAGGAGCCGGGGCGTGCCCAGGGCGCCGGCGGCCAGCACCACGGCCCGGGCCGAGACCGAGCTCCGGACGGCGGTGCGCCGGTCCACGAGCTCCACCTCACGGACGCGGCCTCCCGCGGCGTCCAGGTCGGTGACGGCGGTGTTCGGGCGCAGCTCCAGCCCCCGACGGATGAGGTCCGGGAGGACGGAGACGGCCAGGTCGTTCTTGGCGCCCACGGCGCAGGCGAAGGTGTCGCAGGTGTTGCAGTCGACGCAGCTCGTCCGGCCGCCGTCCTGCCCGCGGTTGATGGCCAGGGGGAGGCGGAAGGGGCGGAGACCCATGCCCCGGGCCGTCTCGGCGAGGCCGCGGGAGACGGCGCTCAGCTCCCCCGGCTCCGCCGGATAGGGGCCCTCCCGGGGCGGCTCCGTGGGGTCGTCGCCGGCCCGTCCCGTCACGCCCAGGATCCGCTCGGCCCGAGCGTAGTGCGGGCGGAGGTCGCGGTAGCCCAGGGGCCACCGGGCGCCGGAGTCGCCGGTGATCTCGGGCCCGGGGTCGAAGTCCTCCTCCCGGAATCGGAAGGAGACGCCGCCGTAGAAGACGGAGGGGCCGCCCACGCAGGCGGTGGTGGCCACCTCGCCGCCGCGGCCCGGGCCGCCGGCCCGGCGGCCGTCGGCCGAGTGGTAGGGGGTGACCTCCAGCGTGCCGTCGGGGTCCCAGTTGTGGGGCCCGCGGGGGACCCACGGGCCCCGCTCCACGAGGAGGACGTCCAGGCCGGCGTCCACCAGGGGGCCGGCGGCCAGGGTGCCCCCGAAGCCGCTCCCCACCACGACGACGTCGTAGTCGGTGGCGTCCCGTGTCATGCCCTACCCGCTGAGCGTTCTGCCTCTACCGTGCCCGGACCGAGCGCCAAGCTACGCCGGGCAAACACCCTGTCAACCGGCCCGGGCGCCGCTGTGCTTCCGGTCCTTCCTGCGGCCGTGCTCGGTGAGCGATCGCTTGCGGAGGCGGACGTCGTCGGGGGTCACCTCGATGAGCTCGTCGTCCTGGATGAACTCCATGGCGAACTCGATGCTCACGTCCACCGGCGGCTCCAGGTCGATCTTCTCGTCGGCGCCGGCGGCCCGGACGTTGGTCAGCTTCTTCCCCTTCGTGACGTTCACCTCCAGGTCGTTCTCCCGGCTGTGCTCGCCGACGATCATCCCGTCGTAGACCTCGTCGCCGGGCCCCACGAACATCCGGCCGCGCTCCTGCAGGCTGTCCAGGGAGTAGGCGGTGGCCTCGCCCTGCGTCATGGAGACCAGGGCCCCGGTGCGCCGGGTCTCGATCTCGCCGGCCCAGGGGGCGTACTCGGCGAACTGCCGGTGGAGCGTGCCCTCGCCCCGGGTCTGGCGCAGAAACTCGGCCCGGTAGCCGGAGAGCGCCCGCGTCGGCGCCCGGAACCGGGCCCGCACCAGGTCGCCCTCGCCCTGCTCCATCTCGATCATCTCGCCGTGGCGCTCCCCCATGCTCTCGATGACCGTGCCGATCATGTCCTCGGGGACGTCCACCAGCACGTCCTCGAAGGGCTCGGTGACCCGTCCCCCCTCCTCCCGGGTGATCACCTCGGGGCGGGAGACCAGCACCTCGTAGCCCTCCCGGCGCATCTGCTCGAGGAGCACCGCCAGGTGCAGCTCGCCGCGGCCCGAGACCCGGAACACGTCCGGCCGCGCCGTCTCCTCCACCCTGAGCGCCACGTTGCTCAGGATCTCCTCGTCCAGGCGCTCCTTGATCTGGCGTGAGGTCAGGAAGTCGCCGGAGCGGCCGGAGAAGGGCGAGTCGTTGGGCTGGACGTGGACGGAGATGGTGGGCGGCTCCACGGCGATCCCCTCCAGGCGCGAGGGGTGGGCCGGGTCGCAGAGCGTGGCGCCGATGGTGGCGTCCTCGGCTCCGGCCGCGGCCACGATCTCGCCGGCGGCCACCTCCTCCACCTCCACCTTCTCCAGCCCCTCGAAGACGTAGAGCTTCGGCACCTTCATCTCCCGCCCCGGCTCGTCCTCTTCCAGGGCCCACATGGAGACCCGCTCGCCGGCCCGCAGCCGGCCGCGGTCCACGCGGCCGATGGCCAGGCGGCCCAGGTAGGGCGAGTAGTCCAGCGTGGAGATCAGCATCCGGAAGGCCCCCTCGGGGTCGCCGCCGGGTGGCGGCACCTCCTCGGCGATGGCCCGGAACAGCGGCTCCAGGCCCGCGTCGGGGTCCGGGGCGTCCCGCCCCATCCACCCCTCCTTGGCGGAGCCGTACAGGAAGGGGGCGTCGAGCTGCTCCTCGTCGGCGTTCAGCTCCATGAGCAGCTCCAGCACCTCGTCGTGGGCCCGCTCCGGGTCGGCGTTTGGCCGGTCCAGCTTGTTCAGCACGACCACGGGCTGGAGGCCGAGCTCCAGAGCCTTCCGGGTCACGAAGCGCGTCTGGGGCATGGGCCCCTCGAAGGCGTCCACCAGCAGGAGGACGCCGTCCACCATGCGGAGGATCCGCTCCACCTCGCCGCCGAAGTCCGCGTGGCCCGGCGTGTCCACCAGGTTGAACTTGAACTGCTCGCCCGCCGGCGACGTCCACCGCACGGCGCCGTGCTTCGAGAAGATCGTGATTCCGCGCTCGCGCTCCTGCGGGTTCTGATCCATGACGCGCTCGGGCACGTCCTGTCCCGGGTGGAAGGTGCCCGTGGCCGCCAGCATGCGGTCCACGAGGGTGGTCTTCCCGTGGTCCACGTGGGCGATGGTGGCGATGTTCCGGACGGTGTCCGGGTGCTCGTATTCGCGGGTTGCCGACATTGCCGAGGCCCTGGATCGAGTCTACGTTTCGACGTGATGAAAGGGGAAATCGAGCGCACGGATCGAGCCGGGCTGACGGGGGTCGTCACCGCACTCGTCGTCGCCGTCGTCCTGGCGGCGGGTGGCGTCACGGCCTGCGACCAGCCGCAGGCCTACGGGGAGCCGAACAGCCTGATCGTGGTGGCCCAGGATTCCCTGTGGGCACAGCTCGAGGATACCACGTACGCCGCCCTTGAACGCACGATCCAGACCGTCCGGCGCGAGAGCCGGTTCCGCGTCACCCAGATCGAGCCGGGCGCCGAAGAGTGGCAGAACCTGAAGCTCTTCCACCAGATCGTGGTGTTCGCCCCCCCGGGCGGCGAGCTGATCCAGCGGGTGCTGGACGCCGCCGGCCGCTCCGACGTCGAGCCGCCGGCCGTGGTCCAGGCCGAGGGAATCTGGGCCCGCGGACAGCTCGTGACCGCCGTGGTGCTCGAGCCCGGCGACGAGGCGGAGACCTGGGTCTCCCAGCTGGACGACGTCTACAGCGCCATCGACGAGCAGTACCGCGAATTCGTCTACCGCCGCATGTTCGTGAGCGGCGTCGACACGGCCGGGATGGACAGCCTCCGCACCCGGTTCGGGTTCTCGGTCCGGATGCCCCGGGTGTACCAGGTGCAGTCGCACCCGGACCGGAACATGGTGATCATCCGGAACGACAACCCGGATCCCAGCGAGCTCATCCGCTCGCTCACGGTGGCGTGGCGGCCGCGGATGGACTCCCTGGTGGCGGACTCGGCGTACGCGTGGCGAGCCTCCATCGACAGCGCGTTCTACAACGTGCCTCAGGCCATCGTCCGGGACACGGCCCGCGAGCCCCGACGCTTCAACCACAACGGGCGGCCGGCCCTGGAGGTCTACGGCACGTGGGAAGACGAGACCGAGTATCCGGCCGCAGGCCCCTTCGTCGACTGGCTGGTCCAGTGCCCGAAGCGGACCTTCTTCCTGGACGGCTGGCTGTACGCGCCGGGCGAGGACCGGTACCAGTACATGCTGCAGCTGGACCGGCTCATGCAGTCCTTCCGCTGCCGGCCGCAGGGGGCGGCCGCCGACGGTGGCGCGGACGGGGCGGGCGGCGCGGCCGGCTGAGCGGGGTGCGCCCGGCCGGCACGAGCCGGCGGCAGCGACCGGAGCCCGACGCCCCTTCGACTTCAGCTTCCTGCTCTGATTCCAGCCCTCCCTCGCCCTCGACCCGCTCTTCCCTGAACCCCTGATCCCGGCGCGGCCATGTCTTTCGTCCACCTCCACACCCACAGCGAGTACTCGCTCCTCGACGGCGCCAACCGCCTGGACGACCTGATCGACCGGGCGCTGGAGTTCGACCAGCCCGCCGTGGCGCTCACCGACCACGGCAACCTGCACGGCGCGTGGCACTTCCAGAAGAAGGCGCGGAAGAAGGGGATCCGGCCGATCCTCGGGTGCGAGCTGTACGTGGCCTACGGCGACCACGACTCGAAGGAGACCCCGCCGGACGCCCCCGGCGAGTCGGCCCACCTGGTGGTGCTGGCGGCGAACCGGACGGGGTGGGACAACCTGGTGAAGCTCTCCTCCATCGGGTACACGGACGGCTTCTACCGGAAGCCCCGCGTCGACCACGACCTGCTGGAGGAGTACAGCGACGGGCTCATCGTCACCTCGGCCTGCCTCTCCGGCGAGGTCGCCTCCTACCTGCAGCAGGACCGGTACGGGAAGGCGAAGGAGACGGCGGAGTGGTACGCCTCCACCTTCGAGGACCGGTACTGGCTGGAGGTGCAGGACCACGGGATCCCGGGGCAGGAGAAGGTGAATCGGGGGGTCTTCGAGCTGGCGGAGGACGTGGGACTGGGCGTGGTGGTGACCAACGACGCCCACTACCTGCGGCGCGAGGACGCCGACGTCCACGACACGCTGCTCTGCATCGGCACCGGGTCCGAGAAGGAGGACGAGGACCGGCTGCAGTTCCACGGAGAGGAGAGCTACTTCAAGTCCACCCGGGAGATGTCGGAGCTCTTCCCGGACCGGCCGGAGCTGCTCTCCAACACCGTGGAGATCGCCGAGCAGTGCGGGGTCTCCTTCGACGAGGGCTACCACCTGCCGGAGTTCCCGCTTCCGGACCGCCACGACGACGACGCCGAGTACCTCCGGGAGCTGGCCTACGAGGGGGCACGGGAGCGCTACGGCGAGCCGCTGTCGGAGGAGGTCACGGACCGGCTGGACTACGAGCTGGGCATCATCTCCGAGACCGGCTACTCCAGCTACTTCCTCATCGTGTGGGACTTCATCCGCGCCGCCCGGGAGCGCGACATCCCGGTGGGGCCGGGACGGGGGTCGGCCGCCGGGTCGCTGGTCAGCTACGCGCTCCGGATCACCGACGTGGACCCGCTCCGCTTCGACCTGCTCTTCGAGCGGTTCCTGAACCCGGAGCGGGTCTCCATGCCGGACATCGACATCGACTTCTGCTACGAGCGCCGGAACGAGGTCATCGACTACGTCCGGGAGGAGTACGGCGAGGAGTCGGTGGGCCACATCATCACCTTCGGCACCATGAAGGCCCGGGGCGCGGTGCGCGACGTGGGCCGGGTGCTGGGCTTCTCCCCGTCGGAGACCGACCGGCTGGCCAAGCTCATCCCGTCGGGCCCCGGCCAGTCCACGACCATCGAGGAGGCGGTGGAGGAGGTCCACGAGCTCCGGGACCTGTACCAGGAGGAGGAGCGGTACCGGGAGCTGCTGGACTACGCCGCCTCCATCGAGGGCCTCTCGCGCCACAGCTCGGTGCACGCCGCCGGCGTGGTGATCGCCCCGGGCGAGCTGGACGATTACGTGCCCGTGTGCGTGGAGAAGAAGGACGGCGAGCCCACCGTCCTCACCCAGTTCGACATGGACGCCCTCGAGGAAGCGGGCATGCTGAAGATGGACTTCCTCGGGCTCCGGACCCTGACGGTGATCGAGGACGCCCGCCAGAACGTGGAGGACCGCCACGGCGTCGAGGTGGACTGGGACGAGGTCGGCCTGGAGGACGAGGGGGTCTTCGACCTCCTCCGGGACGGCGGCACCCAGGGGGTCTTCCAGTTCGAGTCGGAGCTGGCCACCGACAAGCTCCGCTCCATGCGGGCGGACCGCTTCGACGACCTCATCGCCGTGAACGCGCTGATCCGGCCCGGCCCCCTCGACTCCGGCATGACGGACCACTACATCCGCCGGAAGCGGGGCCACGAGGAGGTCGACTACCCGCACCCGGACCTGCAGGAGATCCTGGAGCCCACCTTCGGGATCATCGTCTACCAGGAGCAGGTCATGCGGACGGCCCAGGAGCTGGCGGGCTACTCCCTGGGCGAGGCCGACGTCCTGCGGAAGGCCGTGGGGAAGAAGAAGCAGGACCTGATCGAGAAGGAGCTCGGCAAGTTCACCGAGCGGGCCATCGAGCGCGGGGTCGAGGAGCGGACGGCGCGCGAGATCGCCGAGATGATCGAGACCTTCGGCCGCTACGGCTTCAACAAGTCGCACTCGGCGGCCTACGCGGTCCTCTCCTTCCGCACCGCCTGGCTGAAGGCCCACTACCCGGCGGAGTTCATGGCCGCCCTCCTCTCCTCGGAGATCGGCAACACCGACAAGGTCGTCTCCTACATCGGCGAGGCGCGGCGCCTGGACCTGGAGGTCCTGCCGCCCAACGTGAACGAGTCCAACTACCGGTTCACCGTCGTGGACGACGACCGGATCCGCTTCGGGCTCGGCGCCATCAAGCGGGTGGGGAGCTCGGCCATCGAGTCGATCCTGGAGGCCCGGGAGGAGGACGGCCCCTTCGAGTCGCTCTTCGACATGTGCCTCCGCATCGACCTCCAGAAGAACAACAAGCGCGTCCTGGAGGCGCTCATCGGCGCCGGCGCCCTGGACGAGCTGGGCGAGCGGGCGGCCATGACCGAGGGGCTCGACGCGGTGCTGGCCGAGGCCCAGCGGCGGAAGCGGGACGAGGAGATGGGCCAGGGATCGCTGTTCGGCGAGGAGAACGGCTCGGGTCAGGGGCGCCCGGACCCGGAGCTCCCGGACGTGGAGGAGTGGTCCGAGAGCCAGCGTCTGCAGACCGAGAAGGAGCTCATCGGGTTCTACACCTCCGGCCACCCGCTGGACCGGTACGAGGACCTGGTGGAGATGTACGCCCTGGACGTGAACACCTCGAACTTCGTGGACCACCGGGGGCGGACCGTGGAGGTGGCCTGCGTGGTCACCGAGGCCGACGAGCGCACCTCCCGCCGCGACGGTCGGGAGTGGGGCCTGCTCACCATCGAGGACTACCACGGCACCGCCACGGCCATGGCCTTCGGCGACACGTGGGAGCAGCACCGGGAGGTCCTGAACCGCGACAGGCCGGTGCTCATCGAGGGCACGATCTCCGACCGGTCGCGCGACGAGGACGATCCCCCCATCTTTGTCGATTCCGCCCGCCCCCTGTCGGGCGTGCGGAAGAGCGGGAGCGTGGGCGTGTGCATCGAGCTCCGCCCCGGCGACGACCTCCCCCCGGACGCCTTCGACCGCGCCCGGGAGGCCGCGGAGGAAGCCGCGGGAGACGGCCCCCTGTACGTGGACTGGCGCGGCAACGGCGACGGGACCTCCCGCTTCGCCTCGGAGTCCCTGGGCGTGGCGCCCGACGACGGGCTGCTGGCCGAGCTCCGCGGCGTGTTCGGACCCGACCGAGTACACCTGGTGCGGGAGCAGTGAGATGGCGTTCGACGCAGAGGAGAAGTTCGAGGAGCTCCGGGAACGGATCTCCGACCTGAAGGAGACCGCCGAAGAGCGGGGCATCGACATGTCCGACCAGATCCGGGAGCTCCGGGACCGCCTGGAGTCGGAGCGCGAGCAGGCGTACGAGGACCTCTCGCGCTACGACCGCGTGAAGCTGGCCCGCGACCAGGACCGTCCCTTCACGCTGGACTACGTGGAGCACCTCTTCGACGACTGGGTGGAGCTCCACGGCGACCGCCGGTACGGCGACGACGGCGCCATCGTCGGCGGGTGGGCCACCTTCCGCGGCCGGTCGGTGATGGTCATCGGCCAGCAGCGGGGCCGGGACATGGAGGAGAACCTGAAGCGGAACTTCGGCTCCCCCCACCCGGAGGGCTACCGGAAGGCCGGCCGGCTCATGGAGCTGGCCGAGAAGTTCGGCAAGCCCGTGATCACCATGGTGGACACCCAGGGCGCCTACCCGGGCATCGGCGCCGAGGAGCGGGGCCAGGCCGAGGCCATCGCCGCCAACCTGAAGCGGATGGCGGGCCTGAGGACGCCGCTCGTCACCTGCGTCATCGGCGAGGGCGGCAGCGGCGGGGCGCTGGGCATCGCCGTGGCCGACCGGGTGCTGATGATGGAGAACGCCATCTACTCGGTGATCTCGCCCGAGGGCTGCGCCGCCATCCTGTGGCGGAGCCGGGACGAGGCCGGGAAGGCGGCGGAGGCGCTGAAGGTCACGGCGCCGGACCTCCTGGAGCTGGGCGTGATCGACGAGATCGTGCCGGAGCCCGGCGGCGGCGCCCACGCCGACCCCGAGGCGGCGGCCGGCGCCCTGGACCAGGTGCTGGGCGACCACCTGGAGGAGGTGGCCGACCGGGACCCGGAGGAGCTCGTGGAGGAGCGCCGGGAGAAGTTCTACGCCATGGGCGCCTGGGAGGAGAAGGAGCCGCCCGACGGGGCGCGCCTGGACCGGTGATCGGCGCGGCGTACGGACCGGGGCTCGGTGCGACCGTCGGGTCGGTCGTCGGGACGGACATCGAGGCGGTCATCGGACCGGCGGTCCGACCGTGACCCGGATCTGCGAGGTCCAGTTCAAGGGCGTCCGCACCGACTACTACACGCACCGCGGCGACCGTCCCGTGCGCGACCGGGAGTACGTGATCGTCCAGGCCGACCGCGGCCGCGACCTGGGCGTGGTGAAGCGGTGGGTGGACGCCGAGAGCCACACCTGCGACGGGGGCTGCACCCACGCCGAGGACCACCCGGTGGTCCCGCCCCAGAAGCGCATCCTGCGGCGGGCGGCCCCCGTGGACGTGGAGCGGCTGTTCGAGCTGCGGGAGGAGGAGCCCGGCGTGTGCCGGAAGACCCGCGAGCTCGTGGAGGAGCACGGGCTCAACATGAAGGTGAGCGACGCCGAGTGGCAGTGGGACAAGAAGAAGCTCACCGTCTTCTTCACGGCCGACAGGCGGGTGGACTTCCGGTCCCTGGTCAAGGACATGGCCGGCACCTTCCGGACCCGGATCGAGCTGCGGCAGATCGGCGTCCGGGACGAGGCGAGGCGGCTGGGGGGCATCGGCCGCTGCGGCCGCGAGCTGTGCTGCCGGACCTGGCTCAAGGACCTGGAGCCGGTGACCCTGCAGCTGGCCAAGGACCAGGGCCTGTCGCTGAACCCGGCCCAGATCTCCGGCGCCTGCGGGCGCCTGATGAACTGCCTCCAGTACGAGCACGAGTCCTACGTGCAGGCCAACAAGCGCTACCCGAAGAAGGGCCAGACGCTGACCACCGACCGGGGCACCGAGGAGGTGGTCTCCTGGAACCACTTCCAGGAGACGGTGACGCTGAAGGACGAGACCGGCGAGACCCGGGTGGTCTCGCGCGAGCAGCTCCGGGAGGAGACTGACGCCCACCGCGGCCCGCCGGCCCCTGTCGAGAACGGCGGGGGCGGCGACGACGGTGACGACGGCGACCAGGACTAGATTCCCAGATTCCGACCCGAACTCCAGACACGAAACGGATCCCGTGACGCGGTACTACCTGACCACCGCCATCGACTACTCGAACGGCGACCCCCACCTGGGCCACGCCCTGGAGAAGGTGGGCGCCGACGTGACCGCCCGGTACCGGCGCCGCTCCGGCGACGACGTGCACTTCGTCATCGGCATGGACGAGCACGGCCAGAAGATCGCCCAGGAGGCCGAGGACCGGGGGATCACGCCGCAGGAGCTGGTGGACCGGATGGCGGACCGCTTCCGCGACGCCTGGGAGCGGCTCGAGATCTCCCACGACGACTTCATCCGCACCACGGAGCCGCGGCACGAGGAGTCCGTCCACGAGCTGCTGGATCGGGTGCGGGAGGCCGGCGACCTGTACCTGGACCAGTACGAGGGCTTCTACTGCGTCGGGTGCGAGGCCTTCAAGAAGGAGGAGGACCTGGACGAGGAGGGCCGGTGCCCGGTGCACCCGGATCGGGAGATCTCCTGGACGGAGGAGGAGAACTACTTCTTCCGCCTCTCGGACTACCGGGACGACCTGGTCGCCCACATCGAGGAGCACCCGGAGTTCATCCGCCCCGAGAGCCGCCGGAACGAGATCCTGGGCCTGCTGGAGGAGGGGCTGGACGACATCTCCGCCTCCCGCTCCCGCCTGCCCTGGGGCATCCCCTTTCCCGGCGCCGAGGACCACACGGTCTACGTGTGGTTCGACGCCCTGCCGAACTACATCTCCGCCGTGGGCTTCCCCGGCGAGAGCTTCCAGCGGTGGTGGCCGGCGAACCTGCACGTCATCGGCAAGGACATCACGCGCTTCCACTGCGTGATCTGGCCGGCGATCCTCATGTCCGCCGGCCTCGAGCTCCCGGAGACGGTGTGGGGGCACGGCTTCGTGAGCGTCGGCGGCGGCAAGCTGTCGAAGTCCTCCGGCGTCTCGCTGGAGCTGCCGGGCCTGGTGGACCGGCACGGGCCCGACGCCTTCCGCTACTTCCTCATGCGGGAGGTTCCCTGGGACGGCGACCGCGACTTTCCCTCGGGCGGCTTCCTGGACGTCTACGACGAGCGCTACAACTCGGACCTGGCCAACGACCTGGGCAATCTCCTGAACCGGACGATCTCCATGATCGGCCAGTACCGGGACGGACGGGTCCCCTCCGACGGCGGGCGCACGGAGCTGGACGACGCCGCCGCGGACGCCCTGGCCGAGTACCGGGAGCGCATGGACGACCACCTCCTGCACGAGGGCCTGGAGGCCGCCGCCGGCCTCGTGCGCCGGGCCAACGGCTACGTGGACGAGGCGCGCCCCTGGGAGCTGGCCTCCGAGGAGCGGGAGCTGGAGAGCGCGGAGGGGGAGGCCGGGGACGAGGTCGAGGCCGACCTGGCCGACGTCGCCGACGAGCTCGACGCCGTCCTGGGCTCCCTGGCCCGGGCCCTGGGCCACTGCGCGGCGCTGTACGCCCCCTTCATGCCCTCGAAGGCCCGGGAGCTGTGGAGCCAGCTCGGGGGCGGCGGCGCGGTGCCGACCTTCGACGAGCTGGAGGCCGGCGACTTCGAGCTGGGCACGACCCGGCCGGACGAGGTCCTCTTCCCCCGGCACGAGGGCTGAGAGCCGGGAGAGATGCCCGGGCCCGGCCTGCCGGCCGGGGATGTGAAAAGAAGTAAACCACCCGCACAATCCTTCGTGAACCGGGCGGCCTCCGGGCCGATCGGGACCGCCCGTCCGGGGCCGGTCCCGCGGCACGAATCTGGAAACGTCATGAGGGACTGCCGCGGCGCGCGACTGCGAATGAGCACGTGACGCGGCCCGAGACGGCGACGGCGCGACCGAGCGCGACGACTCGCGATCTCGCGATCTCTCGAACCCGAGCGGAGGTGACGTGGAGGACCGCGGCTGGACGATCCAGGTCCTGCCCGACGACGGCAGGGAGGAGCCACGCACGCTCCGCGTCTCCCGCAGCTGGGTGCGGTGGGGAGCCGTCGTGGCCGTCCTCCTGGTGGCCGGCGGCGTGGGCCTCGGCCTCTCCCTGGGCTGGGGCGCCTGGCAGCAGGCCAACCTGGAGGAGCTCCGCGCCGAGAACCGCGTCCTCCGCTCGCGGGTCGACGCCGCCGACCGCACCGTGAACCGCCTGGCCGGCGAGCTGAACCGGATGGCGGTCCAGGAGGAGCGGTTTCGCATCCTGGCCGGCCTTCCCCTGCTGGACGACGAGATCCGCCAGGTGGGGGTCGGGGGCCCCGGGCCGGCCGTGCGGACGGCCGTCTCAACGGGAACCGGCGCCGCCGACGGGGGCGACGGGGGACGGGACCTGGCCCTGCCCCAGCTCCTGCGGCGGGCCGACCTGCTCTACGCCAGCCTCCGCGAGGCCGCCGACTCCATGGCCGCCAACCGGAGACTCTTCCTCTCGCGGCCCTCGATCCGCCCGGTGGCGGACGAGGTCTCCTGGATCAGCTCCTCCTTCAGCCACAGCCGCTATCACCCGGTCCTCCACGTGAACCGCCCCCACGAGGGGATCGACGTCTCCGCCCCCCACGGCGCCCCGATCCGGGCCACGGCCAACGGCCGCGTGGTGGAGACCGGCGAGCGAGCGGGCTACGGCAAGATCGTCGAGATCAGCCACGGCCACGGATACCGGACCCTGTACGGCCACGCCTCCGAGGTCACGGTGCGGCGGGGCGAGCGCGTGGAGCGGGGCGACGTCATCGCCCGGGTGGGCGAGACGGGACTCACCAGCGG
>CANPVF010000025.1 GCA_947581645.1 Candidatus Caribbeanibacter nitroreducens
TCGGTGGCACGCTGGCGTTGATCCTGGGGGTCGTGGCCGCGATCTTTCTGGTCACGAGCCTGGTGGGCTGGTGCCCCCTGTACACGCTGCTCGGCGTGGCGACGCGTCGCGGCGGTGGGGCAGGCGGGTCGGCGGCCCGCTGACGACGCTCTCCCGGAGCCGGAGGAGGCGACCATGACGGCCGGCGGCGCGACGACGGCGATCGGTGGGACGGCCATGCTCGTCGGAGGCGGGGTCGGCCTGAGCCTGGCACAGTCCTACCACGACTTCCACGGCTACGGCGGAGGGATGGGGGGGATGGGCATCCTGTACTGGGTGGGAGCCCTCCTGGGCCTGCTGTTCGCACTGGCACTCCTGATCCTCATCGCCGCGGTGATCTGGCGACTGGTGCGGCGCGAGGAAGGCGGGGCCGCCCGCGAGGCCCGGGCGTCCGAGGGTTCGCCGCTCGAGGTCCTGGAGCACCGATACGCCCGCGGCGAGATCGATCGGGAGGAGTACCTGCAGAAGCGGGACGACCTGACGGGTGGCTGACGGCCCGCGCCGCGGCGGCCCGTCCTCCGGCCCGGGGCGACCGGCGTGACACAGGCGCCCATCCTCGACGCCCCGATCCTCCAGATCTCGTGGCTGGAGCTGGCCCTGTCCGGCGGGCTCATCCTCATGGCCGCGGGCCTCTCGCGGTCCTTCCGGACCGGCCTCTCCGGGAGCTTCCTCCTGGGCGCGCTGCGCACCGTCGTCCAGCTCACCCTGGTCGGCTACGTGCTCGTCTACGTGTTCTCGGTGGAGCAGTGGTGGCTGGTGCTGGCCGCGCTGGCCCTCATGACCGCGGTGGCCACGAGGGAAGCCGTGCAGCGACAGGACGGCCCTCCGGGGAAGCTGTACGGCATCACCGGACTGGCCCTGGCCCTGGGGGCGGGCCTCACCCTGGTCTACGTGAGCGCCGTGGTGGTCCGCCCGGACCCGTGGTACAACCCCCGCTACCTGATCCCCCTCTTCGGGATGATCATCAGCAGCGCCATGAACGCCGCGGCGCTGGCGGCCGAGCGCCTGGCGGGCGAGATGGAGTCACGCCGCCGCGAGATCGAGGCCCGTCTGGCGCTCGGGGCCGACGCCGTCGAGGCCTCCCGCGAGCCCGTGCGCCGGGCCATCCGGGCCGCCAGCATCCCGATCATGAACCAGCTGATGATCGTGGGGATCGTGGCCCTCCCCGGGATGATGACCGGACAGATCATCTCGGGCACCTCGCCGCTGACCGCCGTCCGGTACCAGATCGTGGTGATGTTCATGCTCGCCGCCGCCGTGGCCGTCTCGGCCGCCGGCGTCGCCGCCTGGTACCGGCGGGAGTTCTTCTCGGACGCCCTGCAGTTCCGGCCGCCGGGCCGGGAGTCCACGGCGTGACGCGCCGGCGGGCAGCCGCCGGTGAGTAGGGGCGGCGTGGGAGAAGGGACGGCCGGTGCGGTGGAGCACGACCCGGAGGGGGAGGAGCCGGCCTTCCGACTGCGCCGGGTGCGGATCGAGCGTGGCGGACGGGTCGTGCTCGACGGGGTGGACCTGGACGTGCCCTCCGGCAGGATCACCGCGCTCCTGGGCCCCTCGGGCTCCGGCAAGACCTCGCTGCTCCGGATCCTGAACCGCCTGGACGACCCGGCGGGCGGGGAGGTGCTCTACCGGGGCCGGCCCCTGACCGGGTACCCGGTCCGGGAGCTCCGCCGTCGCGTGGGGTTCGTCTTCCAGGCGCCGGTGATGTTCGACGGGACCGTGGAGGAGAACCTGCGGGCGCCGGCCCGGGAGGCCGGATGGCCGGAGGAGGAAACGCGGCGCCGCGTGCGGGAGGCGCTGGAGCTCGCCGAGCTGGACGGGGATCTGCTGGACCGGCCGGGGGGCGAGCTGTCGGTGGGGCAGCAGCAGCGGGCCAACCTGGCCCGGACGCTGGTGAACCGCCCGGAGACGCTCCTGCTGGACGAGCCCACGTCGGCGCTGGACGCCGTGACCTCCCGCCGGCTGCTGCGCACCTTCCGCCGGCTGGCCGAGGAGGAGGGACGGACCGCCGTCATGGCCACCCACAGGGAAGAGGAGGCCCGGGCCGCCGGCGACCTGGCGGTGGTGCTGACCGGCGGCGGCGTGGACCGGGTGGGGAGGCCGACGGAGGTGCTGTAGGAGCCGACGAGGGTCCCGCGCGGTACCCGGCTCAGGCGTTCGGCGGCCGAGCGTTCGTGCGGGGAGCCGCCCGACGGTGACCGTGGAGGATCTCCCCACAGATGAGAGGACGCCGGGTGCCGATCTTCATCATACGGCTCGCGGCCCGGGTGGCGGCACTCCCCGGTGGCCGATGGCGCCGGGGGCGCCGCGGAGCCGTCCGCGTTCAGGGCGCGCCGCTCCGGGGCCAGCCACGTCCCTCAGAGGAACGGTGGAGCCATGACCACCCACGCTGCCTACTGCGCGCCGTGCGACATGCAGGTAGAGGTCGAGATCGACAGCGATCGGGGGGAGTTCACGGCGGAAGACGTGAGCTGTCCCGCGCTGGGCGACAGCTGCCGCCCGGCGACGTGCATGCTGGGGCGGATCTCACCCGCGCAGCTCCGCGACCAGCTCCAGTTCATCCCCCCTTCCGGAACGGAGAAGCGCAACCGGGGCTTCGAGGAAGCGGCGCGCATGGTCGAGCGAGGTCGACGACGCTCGATGTCACGGGAGGCGGAGCGCCTGCGGGACTGGTGGGACCGCGTCCGACCCCACTAGCTCTAGTAGCTGGCCCAGACGCTCCGTCCGCCCGAGCCGTCGAAGGCGACGACGTCGTACGGTACGGGCGGCGGCCCCTCCATGCCCGGCGACCCGGCGGGCATCCCGGGGACGGCGAGGCCCTTCACGCCCTCGGGCCTCCGCTCCAGGAGGCGCCGGATCTCCGAGGCCGGGACGTGGCCCTCGATCACGTAGCCGCCCACCTGTGCCGTGTGGCACGACGACAGCTCCCCGGGGACGCCCAGGCGGGCCTTCGCCGCGCCCACGGCCCGGGTGTCCTCCACCTCCACGCGGAATCCGTTCTCCTCCAGGTGGTCGACCCAGTCGGCGCAGCAGCCGCACGTGGGGCTCTTGACGACCCGCACGACCGGGCCGTCGGCCTGCATCGAGCGGGCACCGAACAGAACGGCGGCGCCCACCAGGAGGACGGCGGAAGCCCCGTACAGGATGCGATTTCTCGTAGTCTCAGTCATCTGGATTCGGGCTCCTCGGAGTGGACTTCCGGCTGGAGTAATCGGGATGGATCTCGCGGCTCAGCGCAGACACGGAAACCCGACCCGCGCAGGATGATAACGGACTCAGGCGGTGCTCTCCACGGTGTACCCCGCATCCTCAACGGCGGTCGCCAGATCGACGTGGCTCGTCCCCTCGCCGGCGGTGATCCGGGCCTCCCCCCGGTCCAGGGAGACCTCGACGCCCTCCACCCCGGGCACTTCCTCGAGGGCCTCCCTCACGGTCTCTGCACAGCCCTCGCATGCCATGTCGGACACGGTCAGCGTCACGTCTCTCATCGCCTTCTCCTCGCTTCCGGTCCTGCCACTGGAACGATCGACGGGCCGGGAGTATACTATACCCCGGTAGGGTATGCAACCCGGCACGAGGCCGACGGTGGAGAGGGCTGATCGCCCCGGGCGGAGGTCCGATCGACCGGGGAAGCCGTCCGGGAACTCACGGCTCGCAGCAGAGGAGGAGACGATGGCCCGTCCGAAGAGCGAGGTACCGCACGCCGAGGGCATCGAGGAGGAGACGAAGCAGAGTCTCCTCCGGCGTCTCTCCCGCATCCGCGGCCAGGTGGAGGGGATTCGGAAGATGGTCGAGGAGGACCGGTACTGCCCCGACATCCTGCAGCAGTTCGACGCCGTGCACTCGGCGCTGAAGTCGACTCAGAAGGAGCTCCTGGCGAACCACCTGAACCGGTGCGCCACGTCGGCCATCGAGCGGGGCGGGGAGGAGGCCGAGCAGGTGCGGAAGGAGATCGTCGAACTCTTCGGCCGCTACATGGACTGACACGGATCACGCATAGATACCGGAGCCGTCACGATGACTGACACCACCGAGACCGGGAAACGAGAGAGCGCCGTAGAGGAGACGTCGGATTCGGAGAGCGGAGTGGCGCCCGACAGCGGTCGCAGGACGTTCCGTGTCGAGGGCATGCACTGCGCCTCCTGTTCGCAGGCGGTCGAGAAGGCGCTGGCCGGCGTCGAGGGCGTGCGCGAGGCCTCGGTGAACCTGGCGTCCGAGTCCGCGTCGGTGGACTACGACCGGGAGTCGGTGCCCGTGGAGCGTCTGCGGGAGGCCGTCTCCGAGGCCGGCTACGAGCTGGACACCACGGAATCGCGCCGGGTGACGCTGGACGTGGGCGGCATGCACTGCGCGTCCTGCTCGCAGGCGGTCGAGGGGGCTCTTTCCGGCGTCGAGGGCGTGGAGTCGGCCGCCGTGAACCTGGCCTCGGAATCGGCGTCGGTGACGTACGATGCCGGGTCGGTGGACGAGGCGCGCCTGCATCGGGCCGTGGAGGACGCAGGATACACGGTGGAGGGTTCCTCCTCGGAGCGGACCGAGAGGCGCGCGGATCGCGAGCGGCGGAAGCTGGAGGAGGACCAGCGGAAGGTCGAGGAGTCGCGGCGCAGGATGTGGTGGGCCTGGGGGCTCACGGCGCCGATCATCGCGTGGATGGTGCCCGAGATGATCACCCACGTGAAGTGGCCGTCGGCGCTGGCCTACGACGCGGGCATGATCCTCCTGGCCGCGCCGGTGCTCCTGAT
>CANPVF010000026.1 GCA_947581645.1 Candidatus Caribbeanibacter nitroreducens
GTCTGTGTCACCCCTGTGTCATGAACGGGTCGAATCGGCCGCCTTTCGGGGGGTTAGCGGAGATTCCGGGAATCCGGCCCCCTTACAGCACAGGCGTCCTGAGGAAGAGAAGCTGGGGCGGGTGGGCTCGAACCACCAACCTCCTGAGTAACAATCAGGCACTCTGCCAGTTGAGCTACGCCCCAGTGTCGAGCCGGGTATCTTAGTACACCCCGGAGTCCGGAACCAGTTCTCCCCGATCCGCGACACGATGGTTGGCGACCGACATCCCTCGATCCGCGCCATGGGTCACCCTTCGCGCACGCCGGGGCCGGCGGCCTACCTACCTCCGCCCGCCGCCCGGGCGCTGTCGGTGCTCCACTCCCGCTCGCGCGGCCTCTCCAGGGGGCGCAGCTCCCGCGCGGGACGCAGGGCCTGCCGCTCGCCCAGGTCGAAGACGTCCCCGGACTGCAGGAAGTAGAAGCGTCCCCGGTCGCCGACCATGCTTCCGTGGTCGTAGATGGCCACGTAGCTCTCGCCGATCACCCGGAAGCGGTCTCCCCGCACCACGATGGCCGTGTTCTCGTCCAGCCCGATCCCCAGCAGATCCGGGTGGGCCTCGATCACCGGCACCAGGTCGAACTGGCGGTTTCGCGCCAGGAGGTGCTGGTCGATGGCCGTCGCCGGCAGGAACCCGAACCCCTCGGTGTGGTCCCCCATCATGATCTCGTTCGTCTCCGTGTCGCCCCGCACCAGATACTCGCCCTGGATGGTGGCCCCGGCCGAGGATCCGCCGATCACACCCCCGCGCTCCAGGACGTCCCACAGCGCCTCCTCGGTGCGGGTGTCCAGGTAGGCGTCGGCCAGGCGCCACTGCCGTCCGCCCGTGAACCACACCCCGGTGGCCTCCTCCAGGGGGCGAACGAAGTCTCGCGAGTCGGCCACCCGCGGATCCCGGGTGTGGAGGAGGGTGAGATCGGTGGCGCCGCGCTGCCTGAGCTGGCTCAGCCCGTAGAAGCTCCTGTCGAACTCGTCCGCGGAGTTCGCGGTGGGCACCACCACGATCTCCGCCCCGGGGCCGCCGGCCAATTCGATGAACCGATCCAGGATCGTCGTGTCGGTGAGAGCCCCTCCGACGATGACCAGCGACCCGTCCGGCGGCCCGGGGGCCCGCTCCTCCCCGCCGGTGGCCTGGCCGGGGGCCTCCGGGGCCAGCACGGGGAGGAGGGCCGCGGCGAGCACGGGGGCGAGCAGGCGGTGGATCGACGACGTATGGCGCACGGTGAGCTCCGGGCTTCGGGGACACGCGTCGGACGGCGGCGGCTCCACCGGTTAGAATGAGGGAAGGCGCGGACGCCGGGCAACGCGGTGGTCGCGGCCCGGGTCGCCCCCCGCCCCGTGGCCCTTCGGACGGGGGCCTCGCGGGAGGCGCCGCATCCGACGGCCGAATACCTTGAGCTTTCGCCCGGTCCGCTCACCCAGACACGGGAACGCCCATGGCCGACGAGTCCTTCGAGTGTCCGATCTGCCAGCGCTCCTTCTCCTCGGAGCAGGCCCTGGGCGATCACCGGCGGGACACGGGCCACGTCCCGGGCCAGATGGACACCGGCGGCGGGATCTCGCTGCCCAGCGGCTCCACGGTGGGCAAGTGGGCGGTGGGGCTGCTGGTCGCGGCCGCCATCGGCTATCCCCTCTTCAACCCGCAGTTCGGCGACCCGCGGTACCCGACCACCGACTCGGACTGGCACGTCGACTACTCGGTCGTCGTCTGCGGCGAGGAGCAGCCCCCCTTCCCCGACTTCGGCGGCGGGATCCACTCCGACGGCGACGGCCGCATCCACATCCGCCCCCGGACGCCGGGCGACGCGGGACGAGCCGCCAACCTGGGGGTCTTCTTCTCCAACGCCGGCGGCCGGCTGACCCGCGACTACCTGGGGCTCCCCACCGGCGGGACACACGCCAGCGGGAGCACCTGCCCCGCCGGGGACACGGCCCACCTCGGCGTCTTCGTCGACGGCGAGCGGGTGCAGGACCCCGCCGCCTACGTGCCGCGGGACGGCGAGAGCGTCCGGGTGGTCTTCGGGCCGGAGGTCAATCCGCTGCCCGACTCCGGCGGCGCTACGACGTCCGGCTCGTAGGGTCCCCCATGCCCTCCTTCACGCCCATCCGGATGAGGAGCACGTTCACCGGGTAGGCGGCGAAGAGCCCCAGGCTCAGGCTGAAGATGAGCGCGCTCCAGAAGAGGGGCTCGCCGATGGTCGCCTCCCCGGCCAGGTACTGGTCGACGCCCACCGCCACGACCTCCATGACGGTGATGGAGGCGGTCTCCGTGTACAGCGCGTCCGTGATCGCCTCGCCCCACGCCACGCCGTCCTCCACCAGCGGCCCCACGGTGAGGGCGTAGCCGAACAGGTAGGCGAAGCCGAAGGTGACCGCCGCCACCCACAGGGTGCTCAGCGCCAGGATCCCCGCCGACAGGGTCACGCCGATCACCTCGCCGGCGCCGCAGCCGGAGTAGCAGTGGGCCACCGACCGCCACCCGCGCCGCCAGTCCGAGTCCCGGGGGATCTGCCGCCGTCCCGTGCTCCAGTAGATCAGGAGGCCGACGGGGCCGGAGTAGAGGACGGTGAGGAGCCACACGGCCTTCATCAGCGGCTTGATCCCGCGGTTTCCGGTGGCCAGGTCCCGGACCAGGGCCGCCAGGGAGACCGCCACGAGGGCGCCCCAGGTCCACAGGAACCAGGGCGCGGTCAGGACGCGCTGGAGGAAGGCTTCGAGAGCAGCCAACAGAGAAACCTCCTGTCAGCGTGCCGTTTCGAGCTCGAGGACGTCCGGAACGATGAATCCGGCCGGACCGGCGATGATCGGGACTACTCGAGGACGCCCGCCTCCAGGGCCTCCACGTCGATCCGGATCCACACCTCGTCGCCCACCACCACGCCGCCGCCGTCGAGCGTGTCGTTCCAGCTCACCCCGAAGTCGTGCCGGTCGATCACGGTCTCCGCCACGAATCCGGCCCGCTGGATGGGCCCGCGGTCCGCGCCGTCCTCCCAGTACGGCGTCGCCCAGCTACCGAGGTAGCGGACGTCGAGCGCCACCTCGCGGGTCGTCCCCCGGATCGTGAGCTCCCCGGTGACCCGCATCTCGCTGCAGCCGACGGCCTCCACCCGGTCGCCTGCGAAGGTGATCTCGGGATACTCCTCCACGTGGAGGAAGTCCTCGCTCTTCAGATGCTCGTCCCGTGCCGCCTCGCCCGTCCACAGCTTCCGGGCGTCGAGGACGGCCTCCACGGATCCCGCGGTGGGGTCGTCGGGGTCGAACTCGATCTCCCCGTGCACGTCCTTGATGTGCCCGCGGACGTTGGAGACCATCATGTGCCGCGAGGTGAACTCGGCGGCGGTGTGTCCCGGCTCGAAGATCCAGCGACTCATGCTCGCTCCCTCCGGTGTCTTTCGTTCCCGTTCACGTCTCCGTTCCCGTTCCCGACGGCCTCGCAGACCCTATCCCTCTCGCCTCAGCAGCCCCAGGGCGAAGAGGTCGTCCGCGTCCGTCGCCCAGCGCTCCAGCGCCAGGCCGGTGCCCTCGAGCAGCCGCTCCACCCGCTCCCGGGTGTACTTGTAGGAGAGCTCCGTGCGGATCGACTCCCCCTCCTCCATGCAGATCGTCATGTCCAGGGCGTCGATGCTCACGCACAGGGGCTCGCTGGTGACCAGGTGCATCTCGATGCGCCCCTCGCTCTGGTTCCAGAAGGCCAGGTGCGTGAACGCGTCGACGTCGAACTCGGCGTCCAGCTCCCGGTTCAGCACCCGGAGCACGTTCCGGTTGAACTCGGCCGTCACCCCCTGGCTGTCGTTGTAGGCGGCCTCCAGCCGGGTCCGCTCCTTCACCAGGTCGAAGCCCACCAGGAAGCCGTCGGCCGGGGTGAGCTGCTCGGCCACCCCGGTCAGGAACTCGCGGCCCTGCTCCACGTTCATGTTCCCGATGGTGCTGCCCAGGAAGCAGACCAGCCGGGGCAGCTCGCCGAAGGGGAGGTCGACGGGCGTCTCGAAGTCGGCGATCACGCCCTCCACCCGCATCTCCGGGTACCGGTCGGCGAACTCGTCGGCCACTTTCCTCACCGGCTCCGGGCTCACGTCGATGGGGGCGTACCCCCTGAGCAGGCCGGCGTCCCGCATGGCGTCCAGCAGGACCACCGTCTTGCCGGCGTCGCCGGAGCCGTACTCCACCAGCGCCTCGGGCCCCACGTCCCGCACCAGGTCCTCGGCCACGCGCCTGAGCAGCTTCCGCTCGGTGCGGGTCTGGTAGTATTCCGGGAGCCGGGTGATCTCCTCGAAGAGCCGGGAGCCCCGGGCGTCGTAGAAGTACTTGGGCTTCAGCGTCTTCGGGTTCGACCCGAGGCCCTCGCGCACGTCCTCCGCCATGCGCTCCCGGAGCGCCTCCCGGTCGATCTCTCGCCTGAGCGTGATGTGGCTGGACCGGCCCAACCCGCCCCCTGTCGTCGGTTCCGTGACTTCGTGCTGATGAGCGATCGCGGGCCCCGCCCCGGGGGGCGGTCTCCGCGTTGCCCCGGCCGGCCGGCCGCGGACATGATACGCGGTGCTCGTACCTGGTCCCCCTCGGATCGAGGCGCCGGTAAGGAATGCAAGAGCGCGGCCACACAGAGGGCGGAAGCGAGCCGGTGGTGGAGTTCCGGGACGTGAGCCTCAGCTTCGGCGACACGTCGGTGCTCCGCGGGCTGGACTTCCGGCTGACCGAGGCCGAGACGCTGGCCCTGGTGGGGCGGAGCGGGTCCGGAAAATCTACGGTCCTCCGCCTGGTGAACCGGCTGCTGGAGCCAGACGGGGGGCAGGTCCGGGTGAGCGGACGGCCCACGACGGAGTGGGACCCCATCGAGCTCCGGCGACGCACGGGTTACGTGCTCCAGGGCATCGGCCTCTTCCCCCACCTCACGGTGCGCGAGAACGCCGGCCTGGTGCCCGGCCTCGAGGACTGGGACGGGGAGCGGGCCCGGAGGCGCGTGGACGAGCTGCTGGAGGTGGTCGGCCTCCCGCCGGCGGAGTACGCCGACCGCTACCCGCGGGAGCTCTCCGGCGGCCAGCAGCAGCGGGTGGGCGTGGCCCGGGCCCTGGCCGCCGACCCCCCGCTCCTGCTCTGCGACGAGCCCTTCGGCGCCCTTGACCCCATCACCCGGCGGGAGCTCCAGGGGGAGTTCCGGGAGCTGAGCCGGCGGCTGGAGAAGTCGCTGCTGTTCGTCACCCACGACGTGAACGAGGCCCTGCTCATGGGCGACCGCATCGGTCTCCTGGAGGAGGGGGATCTGGCCTTCCTGGGCGCTCCGGAGGCCTTCCGGGAGAGCGAGCACCCGCTGGTCCGCGCCTTCCTGGGCGACGGCGCCGGGATCCGGGGCGGGAGCTGAGGGGGCGCCGTGGAGTTCCTCCGCTACCTGGCCGGGAACCAGGACCTGCTGCTGGAGCGGACCCTGGAGCACGTCTACCTGGTGGGGACCGCCGTGGGCCTGGCGGTGCTGGTGGGCGTGCCCGTGGGGATCGTCCTCACCCGGCGGGAGCGGTACCGGGGCCCGGTGATCGGCGTGGTGAACGTGATCCAGACCATCCCGAGCCTGGCGCTGTTCGGGTTCCTCATCCCCCTGCCCGTCCTCGGCGGCATCGGGGCCAGCACCGCCATCACGGCGCTGTTCGGGTACTCCCTGCTCCCGGTGATCCGGAACACCTACGAGGGGATCCGCGGCGTGGACCCGGCCGTGGTGGAGGCCGGGCGGGCCATGGGGATGACCGACCGCCAGCTGCTGCGCCGGGTGGAGCTCCCCCTGGCCCTGGGCGTCATCCTGGGCGGGATCCGGCTGGCCACGGTCATCGGCATCGGCATCGCCACCATCGCCGCCGCCATCGGCGCCGGCGGTCTCGGCGAGTTCATCTTCCAGGGGCTCTCCATGGTGAACAACACGGTGATCCTGGCCGGAGCGGTGCCCGCCGCCCTGCTGGCCCTGGCCGCCGACTGGGGGCTGAGCCGGCTGGAGTCCCGCTTCTCCCGCTGGCGGGAGGGGAGCCGGGGCGCCGGGGCGCCCGGCGGCGGGCCGGGGGGCGGAGGATGAGCCGGCGGACCCTGCTCGCCCTGCTCCTCCTCGTGCTGCTCCCGTGGGCGGCGGGCTGCGGGGGCGGGGGCCCGGAGCCGGTGGTGGTGGGCGGGAAGAACTTCACGGAGCAGGACGTCCTCGGGGAGATCGTGGCCACGTGGATCGAGCGAACCACGGAGCTGCCGGTGGAGCGGCGGCTGCACCTGGGCGGGACCTTCGTCTGCCACCGGGCGCTGCGGGGCGGCGAGATCGACGTCTACGTGGAGTACACGGGCACCGGGCTCACGGCGATCCTGGAGCGCGAGCCGGTGCAGGACCCGGACTCGGTCTACCGCATCGTGGACCGGTCCTACCGCCAGCGGTGGGGGCTGGACTGGACGGCGCCGCTGGGCTTCGAGAACACCTTCGTGATCCTGGTGCGGGAGGCCACGGCCGACTCGCTGGGGCTGGAGACGGTGAGCGACGCGGTCCCCCACGCCGGGGCGTGGACGCCGGGCTTCGGGTACGAGTTCACGGAGCGGGAGGACGGCTTCCCGGGGCTCGTGGAGGCCTACGGGCTGGAGTTCGGCAGCCGCCCCCGGGCCATGGAGCTCGGCCTCACCTACCGGGCGCTGGCCGAGGGCCGCATCGACCTCACCGCCGGCAACTCCACCGACGGGCAGATCGACGCCCTGGACCTGGCCGTGCTCCGGGACGACCGGCGCTACTTCCCGCCCTACGACGCGGCGCCGGTGGTCCGCCGCGAGCTGCTGGAGCGCCGGCCCGAGGTGGCCCGGAGCCTGGAGCGGCTCGGCGGCCGGATCACCACCCGCGAGATGCGGCGGATGAACCGGGCCGTGGACGGCGAGGGGCGGAGCTACCGCGCGGTGGCCCGGGAGTGGGTGGAGCGGGAGCTGTCGGCGGATGCGCCGGGAGCCGACACGGCGGCCGGCGCGGCGGCAGACACCACGACGGTCGACACGGCAGCGGACGCCGTGGGCCGCTGACTGCGTCCCGGGCCCGCCCCGGTCTCGTCCGGCCCGGCGGAGCTACTCCAGCGGCGGGA
>CANPVF010000027.1 GCA_947581645.1 Candidatus Caribbeanibacter nitroreducens
CTCGACCACGGACAGAGCTACTGGCTCGACAACCTGACCCGCGGGATGATCGACAGCGGGGCGCTGGAGCAGCGCGTCCGGCAGGAGGGCCTGCGCGGGGTGACGTCCAATCCGTCCATCTTCCAGAAGGCCATCACCGGCGGGACGGAGTACGACGAGCAGATCGTAGAGCTCATGGACCGGCGCCTCCCGGTGAACCGCATCTACGAGCGGCTGGTGGTCGACGACATCCGGGACGCCTGCGACGTGCTCCGCCCCGTCTACGACGAATCCGGCGGCACGGACGGCTTCGTGAGCCTGGAGGTCTCCCCGTACCTGGCCCACGACACGGAGGGCTCGGTGGAGGAGGCGCTCCGCCTGTACGAGGCCGTCGACCGCCCCAACGTCTTCATCAAGATCCCGGGCACCGACGCCGGCGTCCCGGCCATCGAGGAGCTCCTCTACCGCGGGGTGAACGTGAACATCACCCTGCTCTTCTCCATCGACGCCTACGAGGCCGTGGCCCGCGCCTACCTCCGGGCCATGGAGCGGCGGCGTGAGGAGGGGAAGAGCCTGGAGGACGTGGCGTCGGTGGCCAGCTTCTTCCTGAGCCGCATCGACGTGCTGGTGGACAACGTGCTCGGGCACCGTATCCAGTCCGGGGCGGCGGGGGACGAGGTCTCGAGGCTCATGGGCCGGGCCGGCATCGCCAACGCCAAGCTGGCCTACCGCCGCTTCCAGGAGCTGTTCAGCGGCGACCGGTGGGAGACGCTGGAGGACGCCGGCGCCCACGTGCAGCGGATGCTCTGGGCCAGCACCAGCACCAAGGATCCGCTGTACAGCGACATCCGGTACGTGGAGCCGCTCATCGGCCCGCACACGGTGAACACCCTCCCGGAGCGGACCATCCGCGCCTTCGACGACCACGGCACGGTGGCCACCACCGTGGAAGAGGGGATGGACGAGGCCCGCCGGGTCATGGAGCGACTGTCCGAGGTCGGCATCGACTTCGAGCACGTCACCGAGCAGCTCCTGCACGAGGGCGTGCGGAAGTTCATCGACCCCTACGACTCCCTCATGGCCACGCTGGCGGAGCGATACGAGCGACACGCCGGATGGCCCTCCGCCGGCCACGCCGCGGTGCTGGGCGATGGCGAGGGTGACGTGGAGGAAAGCCTGGACTCCCTGGAGCGCCGGCAGTTCGCACGCCGCCTGGACGAGCCCGACCCGGCCCTGTGGAGCGACGACCCGGAGGTGCGGAAGGCGATCTCGAACCGGCTCGGGTGGCTCGAGCTCCCGGACTCGTTCGCAGACCGCCTGGACGAGATCCACGCCTTCGCCGACGACGTTCGGCCGCCGGAGTTCGAGGACGTGCTGCTCCTGGGCATGGGCGGCAGCTGCCAGGCAGCGCGTGTCCTGGAGGGCGTCTTCGGCGCGGACGGGGGACGCCCCGGCCTCACGGTCCTGGACGACACCTCGCCGGAGGCGGTCCGGGAGACGGAGCGGCGCCTGGACCTTGAGAGCACGCTGGTGATCGTGGCCAGCAAGTCCGGGGCGACCGTGGAGACCCGGGCCCTGTACCGGCACTTCCGGAGCCGGATCGGGGAGCTGGTCGATGCCTCCGACGCCGGCGACCGGTTCGTCGCCATCACCGACCCGGGAACGCCCCTGGCGCGCGAGGCGGAGGAGCGCGGCTTCCGGGCGCTGTTCGAAAACCCGGAGGACGTGGGCGGCCGCTACTCGGCCCTCTCCTTCTTCGGGCTGGTGCCCGCGGCGCTGCTGGGGATCGACGTCGAGGCGCTCCTCCGCCGTGCCGGTGACCTCCGTCGCTGGCACGACGGTTCCGTGCCGTCCGGCGCCAACCCGGCGGTCCGCCTGGGAGCCACGCTCGGGGCTTTGGCCGGCGACGGCCGGGACAAGGTCACCGTGGTCGCCTCCGACGAGCTCGAGCCCTTCCCGCTGTGGCTGGAGCAACTGCTGGCCGAGAGCACCGGCAAGGAGGGGCGGGGGCTGGTGCCCGTGGTGGGAGAGGAGCTGGAGGGGCCCGAGGCCTACGGCGACGATCGGGTCTTCGTTCGCCTCCACACCCGGGAGAGTCAGGACCTGGACGCTGCCCGGCGACTCGAGAACCTGCAGAAGGCCGGCCACCCGGTGCTCGAGATCCAGCTCAGGGAGCGCGCCGACCTGGGGGCCGAGTTCCTGCGGTGGGAGATCGCCGTGGCCACGGCCGGGCGGATCCTCGGCGTGAATCCCTTCGACGAGCCCGACGTCCGCTCGAGCAAGGAGGCGACGGCCGACCTCCTGGAGCACCTGGCCGACGAGGGCCAGCTACCCGGCGAGAAGCCGGTGGCCCGCGGCGAACAGCTCGAACTGTACGCCGACCGCGAGGCGGCCTGGTTCGGCTCCGTCTCCGGGGGCGGGCCCGACCGGATCCTGGGCGCGATCCTGGAGAGCGTGGAGGCCGGCGACTACCTGTCCCTGCTCTCCTTCTTCCGTCCGACCTCGGAGCGCCGTGCGGCGCTGCAGACCCTCCGCAGCAGGCTCCGCGACCGGCTCGGTGTCGCCACTTCCCTCTCGCACGGCCCGGGCTACCTCCACTCCACCGGCCAGCTCCACAAGGGCGGCCCGAACCGGGGAGTGTTCCTCATGCTCACCGCCGATCCCGGCGAGCCGCTGGACGTGCCGGGGGAGCCCTACGGCTTCGGCGACCTGCGGGCCGCACAGGCCCTGGGCGACGAGCGGGCCCTCCGCGAGCGGGGGCGGCGGGTCCTGCGTCTGCACCTGGGCAGCGACGTCGAGGCGGGCCTCCGGGAGCTGTACGAGCGGCTCGTGCCCGAGGGCGAGGAGACCGCCCGTGCGGCAGGCACTCCCGTCTCGTCGTCGGCCTGATCGTCCGCGCCAGAGGCCGCCGGACCCGAGCGCCCGCGGCATCCCACCGATCCGGCTGACGGGGAGCGACCGTGGCCCTGCGACTCGTCGAGATCCGCCTACCGGCCGACGCCGAGGAGAACTACCGCTCCATCGTGGAGGAGCACTCACCGCGGGAGGCGTGGAAGGAGCCCGGCCTCGAGGTCGCCACGGGGGACGACGGCGAGGAGATGGAACTCCTCCGCTTCAACATCGTCCTCGAGGCAGAACAGGCCGAGCCGCTGCTGGACGACCTCGAGAAGTCGTTCTCGAGCCGGGACGGGTTTCGGATGCTCCTGCTCCCGGTGGAGGCGTCCATCCCCCGGCCGGAGCCCGAGGAGGAAGAGGAGGCAGACGACGAGGGGGCGCCCGGGGCGGACGAGGAGGAAGACGAGGAGGAGGGCGGCACCCGCCGGGTGAGCCGGGAGGAGCTCTACGCGGACCTCTCGGACGGTGCCTCCCTGGACGCCGTCTACGTGGTGATGATCGCCCTCTCGGCGGTGGTCTGCGCCTTCGGGCTCCTGAACGGCGACGTGGCGGTGATCATCGGCGCCATGGTGATCGCCCCCCTCCTGGGACCGCTCACGAGCATCGCCCTCGCCACCACCCTGGCCGACGCCGACCTGGCCTTCCGCTCGGTCCGGACGGCCGCCGTGGGCCTCGTCACTGCCTTTGCCCTCTCTGTGCTCATGGGCGCCCTCTTCCCCGTGGATCCGGAGATGACGCAGATCGCCTACCGCTCGGAGGTGGGACTCGCGAACCTGGGCCTGGCCCTGGCCGCCGGCGCCGCGGGCACACTGGCCTTCACCGGCGGCGTCGCCGAGGCGGTGATCGGGGTCATGGTGGCCGTTGCGTTGGTGCCCCCGCTGGTGACCTCCGGTCTCCTCGTCGGGGCCGGCTACACGGGCCAGGCCGTCGGCGCCACGGTGCTCACGTTCACCAATCTCATCGGGGTCAACCTCGCCGGGGTGGCCACGTTCGTGCTCCAGGGAGTGCGGCCCAACCGGTGGTGGGAGGCGCGCCGGGCGAAGCGCGCCACGGCCTGGGCCCTGGCGATCTGGACCGTCATGCTCCTCGCCCTGGCCGCCGTCATCGTCTGGGGGGGGATCTGAGCGACACCCGGGCGGAGCGCCCGGACCGCGGCCTCCGGTTCACCGGCGGGGGCTCCGGGCCGTCTCCTTGCCCGCCGTCCGTCCCTTCCCCACGTTGGCGCCGTCCCACCTGTCCGCGCAGATCGTAGCGCGGCGAGGTTTCCATGTCCTCATCACCCGTACCGGACTGGGTCCCGAGCGACCTTCCCGGCGCCCCCGGAGTGTACCGCTTCCGAAACGACGCGGGGCAGCTCCTCTATGTCGGGAAGAGCGTGAATCTCAAGCGGCGCGTCCGGGGCTACTTCTACGGCGGCGGCCCGGACAGCGACCGCCTGTCGGAGATGCTGGGCTGCGCCTCGGAGGTCGAGATCCGTCGCACCGGCAGCGACCTCGAGGCCCGGCTGCTCGAGGCCCGTGCGATCCTCCGTGAACAGCCCGAGTACAACCGGGCGCTCAAGAACAGCGGCGAGGCGTGGTACCTGGAGGTAGACTTCTCCGTTCCCTACCCGCGGTTCCGGGTGGTGCAGGCCGCGAGGAAGAGCTCCGCCCGCTATTTCGGCCCCTTCCGGAGCCGCAAGCTTCCCCGCCGCGTGGCGCGGCTGGCCGAGAAGATCTTCCGTCTCCGTAGCTGCACGGGGCGCCTGGAGCCCGATTCCGACGGCTCGGCGTGCATCCAGCGCGGGCTGGGACTGTGTTCGGCGCCCTGCGTGAAGGACACCGGCCTGAACGACTACCGGGAGCAGATGGAGGCGGCGGTGGAGGTGCTCGAGAGCTCCTCGGCCGCCGCCGACGTTCGGGCCGATCTCGCGGCGCGCCGGGACGAGGCGGCCGAGGAGCTGGCCTTCGAGGAGGCCGCCGACCTCCAGAACCGCATCGAGTGGCTGGACGAGCTCGACGGCTACCGCTTCGCGCTGGAGAACCCGATCCTGGACCGCTCCTGGCTCCTGGTCCTGCCCCACGCCCGCGCCACACACCGCCTCCTGATGCCCGTGGCCAAAGGGCGGGTCCTCTCGACCCGCTCCGCGGACTGGACCGACGAGACCCGCTGGCGCGACGCCGTGGAGGACGTGTGCTACGCCCTGCGCATCGCCGAGCTCCGCTCGCCCGCCGCCCTCCCCCGCGAGGAGCTGGTGCCGAGCCTCATCGTCAGCCGCTGGCTGGAGGAGAACGCGGACGAGGGCACCGTGCTTCCGATGGACGACCTGGACGCCGAGGGGGCCGTCCAGCGGCTGCGGGAGGACCGTCGGGACGTGGCCTGAGGCGGCCCGCCGACCGCCAGAAGGGCACGGCTCCGGGGCGATGGGAGCGACGGGAGAGCCGCCGGTCGGACCGCGAATCCGCTATCTTCTTCTCCCCCAACGGAGAAGACGAAACGCCCATTCCGGTGGGCGATCGAGCGATGTTGACGGACCCCAATCCCGGGTGTAAGATAGGCGGTCCGCTGAGGGAGGGGGCCGAGGCCGAGAGGCAGCAAGGTCGAACCTCAGTGGAGTCCGACGACCGAGAGGTCGTCGGCACTGCTCGCTGGCTGTGTGGTGCCGGTGAGCCGGCTGTGAGGTTGCTGGCCTCAGTCGTCAGTCCCGGGAACGGGGACCCCTGAGGCATTAGGGCCGTCAGGCCCTGGATGCCGAGGGAAAGAGGGACGCTCCGGCCGCGTTACGGCGCGGTACCACATCAGCGGAGCCGAACTCGCCAGCACGATGAAAGCCCGGAGTGGTCCCGTAAGGCCGCTCCGGGCTTTCGCTATGTACCCCCCTCTGGCGGGCCCGATGCTCCACCAGTCGGCTCCTCCGCTCCGCGGTTCTCGCCGCCTCCCTCCCCTCTCTTCGCTTCTTCTGAAACAAGCTGTCGACCCCCCTCGTAGTGGGGGGCGCAGAAAGGAGAGAAGCAGAGAGCAACGGCCGCCGACGCGGCCTCCGACATACATCATGAACCGGGGAGGAACCCACCATGAGCATTCTCGCCATCGGACTGACCACGTTCCTGGGCATCGCACTCCTGGATCCCAGGGCCCACTGACGACGACGGGCGATCCGACCGGCTGAACGCCGGGACAGGCCCGGTACGACCAGGACCCTCCTGTCGGCAACGGAAGGGCAAAAAGAGAGCGACGCGTCTGAGCGCCGAGCTCCCCGGTCGTGCCGGGCCTTCGTGCGTCTGGACGCCAGCCGCCGGTCCCCACGGGGATCTGTCGAGGCCGCCGTCGGGCGCCTACCCTCAACCTCTCCGGAGCCGACACACGTTTCCGCGGAGACGGGAGACAGGTACATGGGCAAGATCATGGGGGACGCGCAGCCGGGGCCCTTCCTGCTCGGCCTGGCGGCCGTCGGCGCGGGCGTCTACCTGCTCGACCCGGGCGGATGGCCCGACTGGACCGCCATGGCGCTCTTCGCCGGCGGCGGGGCGTTCGCCGGTCGAAACTGGGGATGGTGGCGGGACCTGAGCCCGTGAGGTGACGTCGGCCCTCGGGAATCCGTCATGACCGCCGCTCCACCAGATTCACCGGACTCGGGCGTCCGTTAGCGGGAGCCATCGGATTGCGCCGTGGACGACAGCCGGCTACCACGTACGTCGGACGTCGTCGGATACTCCCTTCCTCCGTCCGGAGGCCGATCCATGCGCCGACTGCGCGACGCCGGTCCGGTGACCGCCCTCTTCCTCTCCCTCCTCCTGGCCGCGGGGATCTCCGCCTGCGACGAGGCGACGCAGAACGGATCTCCCACAAGCCCCGACGCTCAGGCGTCTCAGCAGGCGAACCTGAGCTCGTCCGGGCCACCCGGCTTCGCCGAGGCGATCCGCGCCCAGGAGAAGCACACGCCCGGACTCATGAAGCGGAAGGGCGTCGTGGGGACCGCAGTTGGTGTCTCCGACGGCGGCGAGTTCGACGTCCACATCTTCGTCCAGCGCCCGGAGGCCGCGGAGGGTCTGCCGAAGGCGCTGGACGGTGTTCCGGCCGATGTCGTGGTCACCGGCCCCTTCGTGGCCGACGCCGACGAGACGTCCAGGCAGCGGCCAGCCCCGGTGGGCTTCTCGGTGGGGCACCCCGACATCACCGCCGGCACGTTCGGCGCTCGCGTGAAGGACGGCGATGGCAACCTCTACATGCTCAGCAACAACCACGTGCTGGCGAACTCCAACAGTGCCTCCATCGGGGATCCCACCCTTCAGCCCGGTCCCTCGGACGGGGGCACCTCGTCGGACAGCCTGGCCTGGCTCGCCGACTACGTGTCCCTCCAGTTCGACGGGAGCACGAACTACGTGGACGGCGCCATCTCCCGGACGACCTCGGGCAACGCCAGCTACCAGACCTCCAGCGAAGGCTACGGGACGCCCAACTCCACGATCTACGACCTGGACGGCGACGGCAGCCCCAGCCAGATCAGCTCAATCAGCTCCGGGATTGTCGGGCTGGGCGTCCAGAAGTACGGCCGCACCACGGGGCTCACGACCGGTGAGATCTCCGAGGTGAACGTCTCCGTCAGCGTCTGTTACGAGTGCTCCGGGCCGTTCTGTTTCTCGTGCAGTGCCTCCGCGCAGTTCGAGGACCAGATCGCCATCACGCCCGGCGACTTCAGCGACGGCGGCGACTCTGGCTCCCTGATCGTCACCAACGACGGGAACCTGAACCCGGTGGGCCTGCTGTTCGCCGGCAGCGACACCCGGACGCTGGCCAACCGCATCGATCGGGCCCTCAACTCCCTCGGCGTGACCGTAGACGATGGCTCGGACAGCGGCAGCAACTCCGCGCCCACCGCCGACTTCACGTCGAGCTGCACGGACCTGAGCTGCAGCTTCGACGGCTCGGGCTCGTCGGACTCGGACGGCTCGATCGCGACCTACGAGTGGGACTTCGGTGACGGGA
>CANPVF010000028.1 GCA_947581645.1 Candidatus Caribbeanibacter nitroreducens
CGCTGGGAATCCTCCTCGCCGCCGCCGCGGCCCTCGCCGCCGCCGCCGGCCACGCCGACGCCCGGGGCGCTCCCGCGCCGCCGGAGGCGCCGGTCCCGCCGCACGGGCGGGAGGCGCCGGCCGCGCCGGACACGACCCGCCTGGAGGCCGGGGGTCTGCGGGCCCCGGTGGAGATCGTCCGCGACCCGTGGGGGATCGCCCACATCCGGGCCGAGAACACCCACGACCTCTTCTTCGCCCAGGGGTGGAGCGCGGCCCGGGACCGGCTCTTCCAGTTCGAGATCTGGCGGCGCCGGGCCCGGGGCACCGTGGCCGAGGTCCTGGGCCCGGAGCACGTGGAGCGGGACCGCGGGGCGCGCCTCTTCCGGTACCGCGGCGACCTGGAGCAGGAGCTGGACCACTATCACCCCCGCGGCTCCGAGATCATCCGGGCGTTCGTCGAGGGGGTGAACGCCCGCGTGGACCGGGTCCGGCGCAACCCGGAGCTGATGCCGGTGGAGCTCGAGATCCTGGGGATCCGGCCCGGCCACTGGACGGCGCGGGACGTGATCTCCCGCCACGGGGCGCTGCTGGGGGCTATCAACGCGGAGCTGGACTACGGGCGGGCGGTGCACCGGGCGGGGCCGGAGCTGGTGAAGGAGCTCTCGGACTTCCGCCCCGGCGAGCCGAAGATGGCGCTGGACCCCGCCGTCCCCGGCGAGGCCCTCTTCCAGGACGTGCTGGGCCCCTACAACGCCTGGCGCAGCGGGGTCGACTTCCGCCCGGAGGACGTGGCCCCGGCCTACCGGGCCGCGGGCCGGACCCCGCCGGGTGAGGCCGCCGCGCGGCTGGCCCGCGCCGCCGGCGACGCCGCCGTCGGCTCGCCGGAGGGCAACGCGGTGGGCGAGCCGGACCTCCTCTCGGTGGGGAGCAACAACTGGGTGGTGCGGGGCGAGCTCACCCGCAGCGGGGCGCCCTTCATGGCCAACGACCCGCACCGCTCGCAGCAGGCTCCCTCCCTCCGCTACTTCGTCCACCTGCGGGCCCCCGGCTGGAACGTGATCGGCGGCGGGGAGCCCACCGTTCCCGGGGTCTCCATCGGCCACAACGAGCACGGCGCCTGGGGCCTCACCGTCTTCCCCACCGACAACCAGGACCTGTACGTCTACGAGACCCACCCGGACGACCCGCGCCGCTACCGGTACCGCGGCGGGTGGGAGCGGATGCGCGTGATCACCGACACCATCCCCGTGGAGGGAGAGGATCCCCGGGTGGTGGAGCTGGCCTACACGCGCCACGGCCCGGTGACCTTCGAGGACGAGGAGCGGAACCTGGCCTTCGCCGTCCGGGCGGCCTGGCTGGAGCCCGGCGGGGCGCAGTACCTGGCCAGCCTGCGGATGGACCAGGCCCGCACGTGGCGGGAGTTCAGGAACGCCGCCAGCTACAGCAACATCCCCGGCGAGAACTTCGTGTGGGCCGACACGTCGGGCACCATCGGGTGGCAGTCGGTGGGCATCGCGCCCATCCGGCCCAACTGGAGCGGGCTGGTGCCGGTGCCCGGCGACGGGCGCTACGAGTGGGACGGCTACCTGCCCATCCGGGCGAAGCCCCACGTGACGAACCCCGACCGGGGCTTCTGGGCCACGGCCAACAACGAGCTGATCCCCGAGGACTACCCGTACATGGACGCCGTGGGATACCGGTGGTCGGCGCCCTACCGGGCGGCGCGCATCGAGGAGGTGCTGGGCTCCGGCCGCCGGCACTCGCTCCGGGACATGATGGAGCTGATGACCGACTACACCTCGCTCCCGGCCCGGGAGCTGGTCCCCCTCCTCATGGACGTGGAGCTCTCCGGGCGCGCCGCACGGGCCCGGGAGCGGCTCCGGCGCTGGGACCACCGCCTGCGGCCCTCCTCGGTGGCGGCCGGGATCTACGCCATGTGGGAGCGGGTGCTCCAGCGGCGGGCCGCCGACCGCTTCGTCCCGGAGGAGGTGCGGGAGTACCTGGGCGGCGTACCCATGCGGAAGCTGCTCCGCTGGCTGCAGGCCCCGGGGGGACGCTTCGGGCCCGAGCCGGTGGAGGCGCGGGACCGCTTCGTGGCCGCCAGCTTCCGGGCAGCGGTGGAGCGGCTGAACGGAAAGCTCGGTCCGGAGATCGACGGTTGGGTCTACGGGCAGGAGGACTACAAGCACGCCCTGATCCGCCACCCGCTCTCCGCGGCGGTGAACGACTCGCTGCGGGAGCGGTTCGACGTCGGGCCGCTGCCCCGGGGCGGGAACGGCTACACGGTCAACAACAGCGGCGGCGGCGACAACCAGACCCACGGACCCTCCTTCCGGGTCATCGCCGACCTGTCGAACTGGGACCGGTCGGTGGCCACCCAGGCGCCGGGGCAGGGCGGCCGGCCGGGCGGGCCCCACTACGAGGACCTGTTCGGCATGTGGGCCCGGGACCGCTTCTTCCCGCTCCTCTACTCCCGGGGCGAGGTGGACGCCGTGGCGGAGGGCGTGACCCGGCTCGTGCCGGGGGGATAGAGGGCCGAGCGGAGCGGCGGGCGGGTTGACCGCTCACGTCGGTGGACGTACGCTGGACGTGCCATTCGCATCCGTGTCACCACCAGCCAGCGGGGGAGAGCGATGGCCCCACCGAACGCGGACCGATCCGAGGGGACCGACCCGGACCGGGTGCTGGAGCGAGTGGAGGAGCGGGTGCAGAAGGTGCGGCACCTGGAGCCGTTCCGCTTCAGCCGCCGGGAGGACGGACGCTTCCAGTGCGGGCTGGAGAAGCCCATCCGCGATCTCGAGCCGGAGGAGATCCGGCAGGCCCTGTCCGTCCTGGACAGCCTGACCGGGGCGCTCCGGGCCCGGCTGGAGGAGATCGAGAACGAGTAGCGACGGGGCCCCGCCCGTGGCCGTCGCCCCACCGACCCGACGCCCCGCCACGGGGGAGCGAGTCCCGTGAGCCCGTTCCAGCGCCTGCTGGACCAGCTCCCCGAGGTCGACCGCGGCCAGCTGGTCCGGCTCTCCGCCCTGATGGGCCTCTTCTTCCTGGTCATCTGTGCCATCGGAATCCTGCGGCCCATCAAGAACGCGCTGGCGCTGAGCGGTCTGGGCGATACCCTCTTCTACCAGGTGTACGTGATCAGCGCCGGGGTCGTGCTCTTCGTGCCCCTCTACAACTGGGTCGGCGACCGCGTGAGGTGGCGGCGACTCATCGTGGGCACGGGGCTCGCCTTCGCGGCGGTGCTGCTGGTCTTCCGGGCGACCTACAGCCCGGGGAGCACGGCCTTCGGCCTCCTCTTCTACGGATGGTACGACCTGCTCGCCGCCGTCATGGTCACCCAGTTCTTCATGGCGGCGCAGCTCTATTTCGACGCCCGTACGGCGAAGAAGTTCTACCCCTTCGTCATCGCCGGCGGCTCCCTCGGCGCCACCCTGGGCGGCCTCATCACGGGCCTGGCGGCGGACGCTGTGGGGGTGCCGAACCTGATCCTCCTGGCCGCCGTCCTCATCGGCGTCTTCGCCCTGCTGGTTCCCCTGGTGACGGAGCCGGAGCAGACCGTCGAGACCGAGGGCCTGTCGCTCAAGGAGGAGGACGACGAGGCCTCGCCCCTGGGCGACCTGAAGCAGGTCTTCGGCGACTCCCAGGTCCGGCTGATCACGGCCAGCGTCCTGCTGACCGTGCTGGTGAAGCAGCTCGTGGACTACCAGTTCAACACGATCTCCGAGCAGGTCTACGTGACCCCCGAGGCGATCAGCGAGTTCCAGGGGTGGTTCAACGCCGGTACCCAGTGGCTCCCGCTGGTGGTGCTGGCCGGGCTGCGGCCGCTGCTGAGCCGGTGGGGGCTGGCCGTGGCCCTCTTCCTCTTCCCGGTCTTCATGCTGGGCGCCAACGTGGGGCTGGCCCTGACCTGGTCCCTGGCCGCCGCGGTGGTGGGCAAGGGCGGAGACACGGCGATCCGGTACGCCGCCGAGCGCACCACGCGCGAGATCCTGTACGTGCCGGTGCCCGAGGACCTGAAGATGCGGGCCAAGGGCTACATCGACGTGGCCGTGGAGAAGGGGGTGGGGAAGGTGCTGTCGGCCGTCCTCATCGGCGGCCTCCTGGCGGTGATGGACTACCGGCACGTGGGATGGGTGGGCGCCGGCCTGGCGGCCGTGGGGGTGCTGACGGCCGTGGCCATCCGGAAGGAGTACGTCCGCAGCCTCGCCCGCTCGTTCCGGAGCCGGCTCGTGCAGCTGGAGGGCCTCTTCCCGTCGCTGCACGATACGGACACGCTCGATGTCGTCGAGGAGACGCTCCGCGAGGGAGATCCGGGCGAGATCGCCTTCGTGCTGGACCTGCTGGTCGGGGGCGAGCGCGACCGCATCCGCCCTCTGTTCGGGGCGGTGGAGGATCTGCTGGTCCACCCGGAGCCGGAGATCCGACGGCGGGCGCTGGAGGTGCTGGCCCGGCTGCCCGCCGTCTGCGACGAGAAGGTGCTCCGTCCGCTTCTGACGGACGACTCCGCCCCGGTCCGGAGGGCCGCCGTACGGGCGTGGGCGCTGGCCGCCGAAAGCGTCGGCGGGCCGGAGCGCAGGCCGGTGAACGAGCTGCTGGCCACCGGGGACACGACGATCCGGCGGGCCGTCTTCGAAGCCGCCGCCCGGGACGAGCTGCCCGGGGACGGGGCGGCGCCGGTGGACGCCGGCTACCTGGCGGAGCGGTGGGACGCCGCCGCCCGGGGCGACCGCCGGGCTCGGCTCGACGTGGCACGGGCCGCGGCCGCCGCGGACGACCCGTCGGCCATGGAGGGATACCTGGAGGAGCTGATCGCCGACCCGGACCGGGAGGTGGCTGCGGCCGCGGTGCGGAGCGCCGGCCAGCTCCGTCTCCGGTCCCTGTATCCGGCCCTGGTGGAGGCCCTGGGCTCGGCGGCGACCCGGGGCGCCGCCACCGACGCCCTGGCGGCGCAGGGCACCGACGTCGTGGAGCTCCTGGGCCGACGACTCACCGACGAGACGGGAACCATCGAGGTTCGCCGGAACATCCCCCGCATCCTGGCGCGGGTGCCGTGCCAGGCCTCGGCGGACGTCCTGCTCCGCTCCTACGCCTCGCCGGAGACGGACCAGCTCCTGGACTACCGCACGCTGAAAGCGCTGAACAAGCTCCGGGCCCGGGACCGGAGCTTCCGCTTCGACCGTGCCGTCGTCCGCTCCGTCCAGGACCGGGAGGTGGAGGCCGCCCGACGGTACGCCGGCGCGGAGGCCGCCCTGGCGGCCCGGGGCGGGGAGGAGGGGCCGGCCACGGCCCTGCTGCGGCAGGCGCTGCGGGAGGCCTGGCAGCAGCGTCGGGAGGCGGCGTTCCGGTGCCTGGGGCTGCTGGAGCCCCCGGAGGAGGTCCACCGCTGCTACCTGGCTCTGGTGCGGGGCGAGCGGCGCTCCCGGGCCAGCGCCCTGGAGTGGCTGGAGAGCACCCTGGGTCGGGAGCGCTACCAGCAGCTCGGCCCGGTGCTTCCGGAGGGGGCCCACCCGCGGGGGGCGGGCGGGGAGCCGCCACCCCTGGCCGAGGTCCTCCGGGCCCTGGGTCGGGACAAGGACCGGTGGCTCACACGGTGCGCCCTGTGGGCGGCCGCCGAGCTGGGGGTGGCCGACCTCCGGGCGCTCACCGAGGGCACGTCCGGGGACGTTCGGGACCGGGACCTGCGGAGGCTGGCGGACCGGCTGGAGGAGCGGAATCTGCGCGCCGGCGGCGCCGCCCCGGGGCCGGAGCGAGACTGACGGGAGAAGGAGGAGCGACGTGGAGCTGATACAGAAGGTGTTCCTGCTCAAGAACGTGGACCTGCTGGCAGGGGCCAGGAGCGAGCAGCTGGCCCGGGTGGCCGCCATCGCCGACGTGGTGGAGGCGGAGCCCGGGACGCGGCTGCTGCGCCGCGGCGATCCTCCCGACGCCCTGTACGTGGTGGTGGAGGGAGACGTGGAGCTCCGCCGGGACGAGGCGCGCCTCAAGGTGGCCTCCGACGGCACGCCCTTCGGCACCTGGGCGCTGGTGGACGACCGGCCCAGCGTGGTCGAGGCCACCGTCCTGGGCGACGGCGCGACCCTGCTCCGGGTCTCCCGGTGGGAGTTCCACGACCTGCTCGACGACAGCCCGGAGCTGGCCCTGGGCATCCTGCAGGGGCTGTCGAGCCGAATTCGCGGACTGGTGGAGGCTTCGGAGGCCTGGGAGGGCGCATGAGCGAGCGAGACCGGGAAAGCCAGGGAGCCGGCGGCACCGTCTACCTCGTGGACGACGAGGAGATGGTGGTCACCTCGCTGGAGAGCTATCTCCAGCTGGAGACCCGCCACCGGGTCCGCACGTTCGTGTCGCCGGAGCGGGCGCTGGAGGCGGTGGAGGAAGACGAGCCGGACGTGATGGTCGCCGACTTCATGATGCCCGGCATGGACGGGATCGAGCTCCTGAAGGCGGTCCGGGGCAGGCGTCCCGCCGCCAGCCGGATCCTCCTCACCGGCTATGCGGACAAGGAGAACGCCATCCGGGCCATCAACGAGGCCGACATCTACCAGTACGTCGAGAAGCCGTGGGAGAACGAGCGTCTGGAGCTCATCATCCACAACGCCGTGGAGCGGGCGCGCCTGATCCGGGACCTGGATGCGCGCATGGAGCAGCTCGAGGAGGCCCACGGGGAGCTGGCGGATCTCCGCCGCCGGCTCGTGGAGACCTTCCTGTGAGGGCCCGATCCGTCCTGGCCGGGGCGGCGGTCGGGTGGATGGCCGCCCGGTGGTGGCTGGCCGGGCGCCGCCGGGACGAGCTGGAGGCGGCCTGCGCGGATCTCCGGCTCGAGCAGGCGGACCTGGTGAACTCGGCCCGGATGGCGACGCTGGGGTCCATGGTGGCCGGCATCGCCCACGAACTGGACACGCCCCTGGGGGCGCTCCACAGCGACCACGACACGCTCCGCAGGGCCCTGGAGCGGCTGCAGGACATCCTCTCCGACGAGCGCGTGGACGAGTCCGAGCTGGACGAGGTGCGGCGGATCGTCCGGGCGGTGGACGGCGTGCACGAGAGCAGCGAGCTGGCCATCGACCGCATGGTCGGCCTGGTGGAGAGCCTCCGGACGTTCGGGCGTCCCGACGGCTCGGAGCGGGACGTGGTGGACCTTCACCGGGCGCTGGACGACACGCTGGCCCTGCTGGACCACCGGCTGGGCGAGGCGGTGGAGGTGGAGCGGGACTACGGGGACCTGCCGGAGGTGGAGTGCTTCCCGGCGCAGCTGAACCAGGTGTTCATGAACCTCCTCCTGAACGCGTCCCAGGCCATCGAGGGTGCGGGGACGATCCGGATCCGGACGCGGAGCCGTGGGGAGCGGGTCCGTGTGGAAGTCTCGGACGACGGCCACGGGATCCGGGAGGCGCACCTGGAGCGGATCTTCGAGCCCGGGTTCACGACACGCGGCGCCCGGATGGGGATGGGGCTCGGCCTGCTCATCGCCCGTCAGGTGGTGGACCGCCACGGGGGCGAGATCGAGGTGGAGAGCGAGGTCGGGGAGGGCAGCTCGTTCGCCGTGGAGCTGCCGACCCGGCTCCCGAGGGAGGGGACCGAATGGAGACACTGAGCGACGGACCGCGGCGCGCCGCCGGCCTCGGAGCCGGACTCCTGGCCGCGGCGGCGATCCTCGGCTGGGCGCGGCCGGCGGCGGCGCAGGCCAATCTGATGGGGACGCCCTCGGAGATCGAGCGCCACCTGGCGCACGAGCCCTTCACGGTGGACACGCTCCGCGGGGCCCGCTATCCGGAGGATCCGACGAAGCAGGCCACGCTGGACTTCGACGACGGGACCCGGCTCCTCGTGAAGTGGGCGCCGGCACCACGGGGCGGCGAGGAGTTCAACGCGGTGCCCCGCTACGAGGAGGCCATCTACCGGCTCCAGGCGCTCTTCCTGGACGAGGACGAGTACGTGGTGCCGCCCACGGCCTGTCGCTGCGTGCCGGTGTGGGTCTACGCGGACCTGACCGGAGACGCGGTGCCCACCTTCGAGGGCTCCACCTGCGTGCTGGTGACGCTCCAGTCGTGGCTGTGGTCGGTGACCGAGGAGAACGTCTGGGACCGCGATCGCTTCCGGCGCGACACGGCCTATGCCCGGCACCTGGCCAACATGAACGTCGTCACCCACCTGGCCGACCACAAAGACGCCAACGTGGGGAACTTCCTGATCTCCACCGTCCCGGATCAGCCCCGGGTCTTCGCCGTGGACAACGGGGTAGCATTCGGATCCAGGAAGAGCAACCGGGGCTACGAATGGCGCAGGATGCGGGTGGACCGCATCCCCGCGGAGACGGCGGCCCGTCTGCGGCAGATCGACCGGGAGGGGCTGGAGCGGGCGCTGGCCACGGTAGCCCAGTTCGAGCAGACGGAGAACCGGGGCATGGTCCGCGTGGAGCCGGGGCCGCCCCTGGACCCGGAGGAGGGGATCCGGCGCGGCGACGGCGTGCTGCAGCTGGGCCTGACCGCGGACGAGATCGACGACGTCTGGGACAGGCTCCGCCGACTCCTCGAGCGGATCGACGAGGGAGAGATCTCGACGTTCTGACGGCGGTGCGCCGCCGCGGGACGCGAGCAGGCGCGAGGTGCGAGGCATGAGGATCGGAGCGAACGCAGCGAGGGCGGTGCCCGGGAGCGGGGTGCTGCTGTGCGCCCTCGTGGCGGCCCTCACCGTGGTCCCGGCCCTGGCCGGGACCGGCGGCCAGGAGCAGCCGCGGGTCGAGGGCGAGTACGGGCTCGTGGTCACCCGGGACAGCGGCCGGATCACCGTCCGCTGGCTGACGGGCGAGCCCGCCGCCGGATACCTGGAAGCCCGCAGCGGAGAGCGGCTCCTCCACCGCGACACCACGCCCTCCGGCGCCGGTCACCTCGTGCGGTTCGCGGATCCCGGATCCGGCCACGTCCGCCTCCGGTACGGCGCCGCCGACGGGGACTCGCTGCTAGAGACCACCCTCTGGCTGGGCGAGGGATCCGGTGCGGGACGCCGCGAGACGGTCTTCGGCGCCCGGGACTCCCTGTGGGTCGTCGGGGACGTCCACGGACACTACGACCGGCTCCGGAGGCTGCTGGCGAACGCCGGCCTCGTGGACGCCGGCGGACGGTGGACCGGCGGCCACAGCCACCTGGTCCTCCTGGGCGACCTGATGGATCGGGGCCCCCATGTCACCCGGACCCTGTGGTTCGTCTACCGCCTGCAGGCCGAGGCGCGGGAGGCGGGCGGCCGCGTCTCGGTGGTCCTGGGCAACCACGAGATCATGGTCCTCACCGGGGACCACCGGTACGTGCCGTCCCGGGAGCGGCTCCTGGCCACTCGGTACGGCATCACCTACGGCGAAATGTACCACCCACGTCGTTCCCTGCTGGGCGAGTGGCTCACCCGGCAGCCGGCGGCGATCCGCGTGGGCGACGTGCTGCTGGCCCACGGCGGCATCGGACCCGCCTACCTGGACATGAGCGTCCCGGAGCTGAACGACAGCCTGACCACCTATGTCTCCGAGGACCTGTTCGAGTACTGGTCGGACACCACGGTGCAGATCACGCCCCGTGACTCGGCGGTGGTGATGCGCAGGGTGCAGTTCCTCTTCGAGGGGCCGAGCGTCTTCTGGTACCGGGACTATGCGCGGACCGATTCGGCCGGCGAGACCCTGCGAGAGCTCCTCCGCCGGCGCGACGCCCGCCTGCACGTGATCGCCCATACCCCGGTGCCCACGATCCGCCACTCCTACGGCGACTCGGTGGTGCTGGCCGATCTCGAGCGCCCTGCCACCGAGATGCTCCTCCTGGTGCGCGAAGGGGAGGACTACCAGCGCTGGGTCTACGGCATGGAGGGGGCGCCGCGGCGGCTGGGTGGGGCCGACAGCACGTCCCCGGGAACGCGCCGGTGAGACTGCGGGCCGCCGGTTGCGGCACGCAGGGGGCGCCGCGACCGTAGAGACGACGCAGCGACGATCCGCCTCGCCTCCGGCCGTGCCGCCGTCGAACACGCTCTCGCTCCACCGAGGTGAAGCCTTGACCCGACGCCTCTCCGCCGTCCTCCCCGCCTCCGCCCCCGTCGGCGTCCTGGCCGGCGCCCTCCTCCTCTGCTGCGCCGTCTCCGCGCCGGCGCAGCAGGGCGGGGAGGGCTATCCGCAGCGGCCCCACGCCGACGCCCGCGGCGACCTGACCGTGGCGCTCACCGGCGACGCCATCATCACCCGGGAGCTCCGCGTCTACGGGGAGCCCGGCTTCCGTCGCCTGCGACGGATCATCCGGGAGGCCGACCTCGGGTTCACCAACCTGGAGGTGCTCTTCCACGACTACGGCCCGGAGATGATCCCGCAGGAGGAGAGCGGGGGCACCTACATGCGTGCCGACCCGGAGCTGGCGCGGGAGCTCGCGTGGATGGGCTTCGACGTGGTGAGCCGGGCGAACAACCACACCATGGACTTCGGCCCCGGCGGGATGCGGTCCACGACCCGCGCCGTGGAGGAGGCGGGCCTGGCCCACGCCGGGGCCGGCGAGAACCTGGCCGAGGCGTGCGAGCCGGCCTACGTGGAGACCGCGGCCGGGCGGGTGGCGCTCATCTCGGTGGCCTCCACCTTCGACGACTTCATGCGCGCCGGGGCGCAGCGCATGGACATGCGGGGGCGGCCGGGCCTCTGCCCGCTGCGCTACGAGCGCACCTACCGGGTGCCGCGGGAGGACCTGGAGGAGCTGGCCCGGATCCGGGGCGGCCTCTTCGACTGGGCCGACGGCGAGGCCGGGGACACGGTGCACTTCTTCGACGGCCGCTTCGTGGCCTCCGGGGGCGGGTACGGCCGGAGCTCGCGGGTCCACCCCGGCGACGCGGCGCGGGTGCTGGCGCGGATCCGGGACGCCGGCCGGCAGGCGAAGTTCGTGCTCGTCAACAGCCACACGCACGAGGGCGGCGAGGGGGAGTACGCGCCGGCGGAGTTCTTCCGTGACTTCGCCCGCCGGGCCGTGGAGGCCGGGGCCGACGCCGTGGTGGTGGAGGGCCCGCACGTGCTCCGGGGCGTCGAAATCCACCGGGGGCGGCCCATCTTCCACAGCCTCGGCAACTTCCTCTTCCAGAACGAGACGGTGCTCCGGCAGCCAACCGACAACTACCGGCCCTACGGGCTGCCGCCCTACACGGCGCTCCCGGGCCACTTCCAGGACACCCGGATCGATGAGAGCGGCGGCGGCTTTCCGGCGGACGCGGAGTACTGGGAGAGCGCCGTGGCCGAGGTGGTGTTCAGCGGCGGAGAGCCGGCGGAGATCCGCCTGCATCCGGTGACGCTGGGCTACGGTCTCCACCGCTCGGTGCGGGGACGGCCGGTGCTGGCCGAGGGCGACCTCGCCCGCCGGATCCTGGCCGACCTGGAGGAGCGCTCCGCCCCGTTCGGGACCGATCTCGCCGTCGAGGACGGCGTGGGCGTCATCGACCTGCGGTAGCGCCCCGGGGCCGGGGGCGCCGTCAGGAACCTGAACCCGCGCCCGCGCCGAACCGGTAGGTCACGCCCACGGTGAACTCGCCGGTGGTCCCCACCCACGGGTCCACGCTCCGCACCCGGATCTCGGGGCGCACGAGCCAGCGAGGGCGGATCCGGATGCGGAAGCCCCCGGCGGCGTGCAGCGTGAGGGCGGTGTCGCCGCGTCCCTCGGGCACGAGGCTCAGGCCGATCCCGCCGCCCGTGTAGACCCGGAAGTCCCGCCCGCCGGCGTCCAGGTACAGCCCGGCGGAGGGAAAGACGTGAGTCACGTGCCGGCCGCCCTGGGACTCGTACCGAAAGAGCCGGGTCCCCGCCTCGGCCAGCATCAGCTCCCCCACCGGCGTCGAGAGCTCGGCGCCGGCCACCCAGGAGGTCCCCACGCCGGAGAGGTCGTAGGGGGCCAGCCCCCCGCCCACGGTGACGGCCGTGGTCCGCTGGGCCGCGGCCTCCCCGGGCGCCACCACCAGGAGGCCGGCCGCCAGGAGGGCCGCCGGCAGGAGGCGACGCCGCGCCGCACCGGTTCGGGGGCGCACGGCGCTACACCCCCTCTCCCCCCCGGACCTCCTCCAGGGCCGGCTCGAACTCCCCGCTGGCGGCGTCCAGGACGTCCACCTCGCCGCGGCCGATGCGGTAGTGCCACCCGTGCACCCGGAGACGGTTCTCGGCCAGCGCCTCCCGGACCGGAGCGTGCTCCTGCAGGCGCTCGACCTGGAGCTTCACCGACTGGCGCTCCGCCTCCCGAAGGAGCTCCCGGTCCAGGGCGGCGGTGGAGGGATCGTCGGGGTCGTCGCTGCGCGCCCTGGGGATCCGGGACCGGGCCCGCTCCGCCGCCGGCCGGGCGTGCTCCAGCCAGCGCCCGAGCTCCGGCGTGTCGACCTCGGGGGGGTCGAAGAGGGCCTGCACGGCGCCGCACCGGGAGTGGCCGCAGACCACGATGTCCGGCACCTCCAGGATCCGGACCGCGTACTCCACGGCCGCCGCCACCGACGGGTCCGAGCCGCGGGGAGGGACCAGGCCGCCGACGTTCCGGAGGACGAAGAGCTCGCCGGGACCCGCGTCCGCCAGCAGGTCCGGGAGGACCCGCGAGTCCGAGCACCCGATGAACAGAGTGTGCGGGGTCTGTCCCTCCTCGGCGAGCCGGCGAAAGCGATCTTCGAGGCGGGGGTAGTGCTCGGACCGGAACTGCTCCAGCCCGTCTCTCAGCACTCGGCTGGAATCGCTCATGATCGTCCTCCTCCGGCGCGGGTCGATGTCGACGGCCCGTATGGCGAACGGGGGCGGGCGTGTGGGATGGTGGGCCCGCGGCGCGCGCGAGACAAGAACCGCTCACGGCCGTGTCCCGGCCCTCCGGCGCTGGACTCGCCCCGAGCCGTCGGATACCCTCGGATGCTTCGCCAGGCGGCATCCCTCAGGAAGGGGACACACAGCATGAAGCGTCTTCTCGCGATCGGCCTCTCGCTCGTCTTCGTCCTCGGCGCCGCGGCGTGTGGCGGCGGTGGTGACGCCGGAGACCAGGAGAGCACGGCCACCGGCCAGAAGGCCGGCGCGCAGCAGCAGCCACGGATGAACGTGGCCGACTCCACACTGCTCGCGTTCATCGAGGCCTCCCTGGAGCTCGAGAGCTTCCAGCAGGAGATGCGCTCCCGGATGCAGGAGGCCTCCGGACAGGAGCAGGGGCAGGAGGTGCGAAAGCAGCTCATGGAGGAGCGCGACTCCATCATCGAGGCCGCGGGCCTCTCGAGCCCGGCGCACTACGATTCCGTGATGCGGGCCGTGAAGACCAGCGACGCCGTCCAGGAGCGCTACACCACGCTCCGAGACTCCGTGGAGTCCGACTCGGCGGCGGCCGACACGGCGTCGTGAGGGGCGGCCGACGACCCGCCGGAGTGCCCCGTCGGCGGCCGGTGGAGCGCGGTGGCGGAGACGGGCGAGGAGTCCGAAATCCGCTATCCTCTTTCGCCGCAACGGGGAAGCGAGATCGCCCCCCTCGAGGGCCCTCCGAGCGGCCTTGACGGACCCCGACGTCGGTGGTAAAATCTTCGGCCCGCTGAGGGAAGGGGCCGGACCCGAGAGGGAAAGGTCGAACCTCGGTGGAGCCGGTCGATCGAGAGGTCGTCCGGCATTGCTCG
>CANPVF010000029.1 GCA_947581645.1 Candidatus Caribbeanibacter nitroreducens
GCCCGCCGAACTCTCCGGCGGCGAGCGCCAGCGGGTCGCCCTGGCACGGGCCCTCACGGTCTCCCCCTCCCTCCTGGCCGCCGACGAACCGGTCTCCGCCCTGGACGTCTCGGTCCAGGCCCGGGTCCTGGAGCTGCTGGCGGAGCTGAGGTCGGACCTGGACCTGACGCTCCTCCTGGTGGCCCACGACCTCGCCGTGGTCCGCCAGGTGTGCGACCGCGTCCTCGTGATGCACGACGGACGAATCGTGGAATCCGGCTCCACCGAGAGGGTGCTGCGGCGGCCGGAGGATCCCCGGACTCGCGAGCTTGTACACGCGGCCGGATCCCGTGCAGGATCTATCCCTTGACAGCCGTTCGGAGGGTCGGGTAGCTTCACCGGTCCTCTTGAGAGGCCCGGGGTGTGCGATCGGCGCACGCGCCCCGGCATTCGCGCCGAAATCGACCGAAGACGCATGGAGGTTAGGTTGAGCGGTCTCACGGTAGCAGCACTCTGGGCACTTCAGCAGGGTCAGGCCACCACCCCCCAGCTGGGAGCCGGGCAGGAGATCAGCCTGGGACAGATCTGGGAGCAGGGCGGCTTCATGATGTGGCCCCTGGGCGCGGCCCTGGCCATCGGGATGCTCATCATCCTGTGGAAGTTCATCGACATGCAGATCAAGTCGTCCAGGACGAAGAGCTTCCTGGACGAGATCGACGAGCTCATCGCGCAGGAGCGGCTCGGCGAGGCCCTCGCCAAGTGCGAGGAGTCGAAGTCGCCCGCCGCCTCCGTCCTCGAGGCCGGCCTGAAGCGCCGGGACGAGGGCACGGAGCGGGTGACGCAGGCCATCGAGAACGCCGGTGCCATCCAGATGGTCAGCCTCGAGAAGGGGCTCGTCTGGCTCGCCACCATCGCCAACGTCGCCCCGCTCATGGGCTTCCTGGGCACCGTGATCGGAATGATCCAGGCCTTCCAGGCCATCGAGATCGCCGGTGAGGTCCAGGCCACGCTCGTCGCCGGGGGTATCAAGGTGGCGCTGATCACGACGGCCACCGGACTCACGATCGCGATCCCGATGAACATCATGCACAACTACTTCGTCAGTCAGGTGGACCAGCTGGTCATCGACATGGAGGAGAGCACCCAGAAGATGATCGACGTGGTGCACCAGGGCTGACAGGGACCAGCCCGGGACGACAGAGAGCTGCCGCCGGACGCTCCGGCGGCGGGAGAGAAGGGGCCGGCACTCCGCCGGCCCCTTTTCTGTTGGGCCTCATGGGGCCGCGTCGCCTTCTTGACACGACAGCATCGGGGGCGCATTCCTATCCCTCCGGGCCTATCTATCGAGACGTGGGCCCGTCTCACCACAGCACCCTCCTCCGGCTCCCGAGGTATTCGATGCGCAGCGTCACCGGGCGGTCCCTTCGTGCCCTCTTCCTCCTCGTCGGGTTCGCTCTCCTCTCGGCCGGGCCGCTCCTGGCGCAGGAAGGGGCCATCGTGGGATCCGTGAGCGACGCGGAGTCGGGTGAGCCGCTGGAGGGAGTCCGGGTCGAGGTCCTCTCGGCCGCCGGCACCATGGCCGGGGGCACGCTCAGCGGCTCCGCCGGCCAGTTCCGCGTGACGGACCTGGCCCCCGGCACCTACGCGGTCTCCTTCTCGGTGCCCGGCTGGGAGGACCTGCGGGAGACCGGGGTCGAGGTCCGGACCGGGCAGTCGACCCGGCTGCAGGTGACGCTCGAGCCCCGGGGCTACGAGCTGAACCCGATCACGGTGACCACCTCCCGCGGCGTCCAGCGCCTCCTGGACGCCCCGGCGTCGCTGTCGGTCGTCAGCACGGAGCAGATCCAGGACGAGCCGGCGCTGACGACCATGGATCACGTCGAGGGGCAGGCCGGCGTCGACGTGATCCGGTCGGGACTGCAGGGCGGCTACGTGGTGGTCCGCGGCTTCAACAACGTCTTCTCCGGCTCGCTCCTCACCCTGACCGACAACCGGATCGCCCGGGTCCCGTCGCTGCGGGCGAACATCCAGCACCTGAACCCGTCGACGAACCTGGACGTGGAGCGGGTGGAGATCGTGCGCGGACCGGCCTCGGCCCTGTACGGGCCCAACGCCGCCAACGGCGTGATGCACGTGATCACCAGGTCGCCCATCGACGATCCCGGCAGCGCCGTGGCCCTGGGCGGCGGTCTCCGCCAGCAGGACGCCGTCACCGGGTACTCGTCGTCCACCGAGGGGGCCTTCCACGGCGAGGCCCGCGTGGCGGAGCGCTTCTCGGACCAGTTCGGGGTGAAGGTCTCCGGGCAGTTCTTCACGGCCGACGACTACCGGTACCAGGATCCCGCGGAGCAGGAGAACGCGAACCTGGCCGGACAGTGCCTGGCCCAGTACAGCCTCCAGAACGCCGCCTGCCAGGTCTTCGCGCCCGCCGCCGGCGAGCTGCCGGGCCGGGAGCGGCTCGACCGTATCGGCGAGCGTGACTTCGGCCTGGAGCGGTGGACCGTGGACGCCGAGGCGGAGTGGCGACCCGACGACGGCGTGGAGGCCACCTTCTCCTACGGCCACACGCAGGCCGTCAGCAGCATCGACCTGACGGGGATCGGCGCGGCCCAGGTCCAGGACTGGGCGTACGACTACGGACAGGTCGAGCTCAGCGTCGACGACTTCTACGCCCAGGGCTACCTGAACACCAGCAACTCCAGCGACACCTACATCCTGCAGACGGGCCAGCCCATCGACGACGACTCCTACCTGGCGGTGGGCCAGCTCCAGCACAGCCTGTCGCCGGGCGAGAGCCAGGACTTCGTCTACGGCGTGGACCTCCTGCACACGAACCCCCGGACGAACGGGAGCATCAACGGGGTCTACGAGGACGAGGACAAGTTCACCGAGGTGGGAGGCTATCTGCAGTCCGAGACGGACCTGGGCGCCGGGTGGGGCGTCACCCTGGCGGCCCGGGCCGACTACCACTCGATCCTGGACGAGCTGATCTTCTCGCCGCGGGCGGCGCTCACGTACAGCCCCGCCGAGGGACACACGCTCCGCGCCACCTACAACCGCGCCTTCTCCACGCCGGACAACAACAACCTGTTCCTGGACATCACGGCGCGCCGGATCCCGCTGGGGGGCCCCTTCAGCTACGGGCTGCAGGCCATGGGCACCTCGGACCGGGGATTCTCGTTTCGGCGGAGCGGCGGGCGTCCGATGATGAAGTCGCCCTTCGCGGCGGCCATCGGCCAGCAGGGCGTGGACGCCACCACCTACCTGCCCACGACGACGCCGACCCTGTGGCGGATCGCCCGCGGCGTCGTGGCGGCCGAGCTCCCTCCCTCCGTCGCGCAGGAGCTCCTCCAGGTGCCGATCCCCACCGAGGGCGACGTGGGGGTCGCACTCCGCGCCCTGAACCCGACGACCGGGGAGTTCGAGTCCTTCCCGGGCTTCTCGGCCGTCCAGGACATCCCGGCCATCCAGGAGGAGATCACCAACACCTGGGAGGCGGGGTACAGGGGGCTGGTGGACCAGCGGCTGCTGCTCTCGGTGGACGCCTACTACACGCTGATCCAGGACTTCATCGGACCCCTGCGGGTGGAGACCCCGAACGCGTTCCTCAGCGGTCAGCAGGTGGGGCAGTACCTGGTGCCGCGGCTCGTCGCCGAGGGCGTCCCCCAGGCCACGGCGGAGCAGATCGCCGCCGACATGGCGCGGATCCCGGGCGGCGTGATCACCCCCGAGCAGGTCTCCTCCGAGGCGGCCAGCCTCCTGCTCACCTACCGCAACTTCGGGGACGTGGACGTCTACGGCGCCGATCTGCAGGCCGAGTACCAGGTGACGGACCGCTGGAACCTCGGCGCCGCGGTCTCGGTGGTGAACGACGACCGGTTCACCGCGGACGGCGTGGAGGTGGCCCTGAACGCGCCGACCTTCAAGGTGAAGAGCTCCGTGGGCTACCGGAACGAGGACGTCGGCTTCAACTCCGGGGTCGACTACCGGTTCCAGAACTCCTTTCCCGCCAGCTCCGGCGTCTTCGTGGGCGACGTCGAGGAGCACCACGTCTTCGACCTGAACCTCGGGTACCGGGTTCCGGGAGCCCGCCAGATGCGGTTCCAGCTCGACGTCCGCAACCTCTTCGACAACGGCTACCGCAGCTTCCCGGGGGCTCCCGAGCTGGGGCGGTTCGCCATGGCGCGGGTGGTGTACGAGTTCTGACCACCCGCGTCGGCTCTTCCGGCGCGGCTCCTGCAGGGATGTGAAGGGCCGGAGGGTCCGTCCCTCCGGCGTTCCCGGCAGCGCAGTTCGCCCGCGAGCCACGCCTCCAGCCGACCACGAACGCCTTGAGCGACGAGCTCCCAGATCCCGAGTTCGACCGGCCCACCCTCTTCCTGGTGGACGGCTACGCCCTCATGTACCGGGCGTTCTACGCCATGATCAGCCGGCCGCTGACCACCTCCAGCGGCGAGAACACCTCGGCCCCCTTCGGGCTCACCCGGTTCCTGATCGACCTCCTGGAGGAGCACGACCCGGACTACCTGGGCGTGGTCTTCGACGCCGGCCACAGCTTCCGGGAGGAGGTGCATCCGGAGTACAAGGCCACCCGCAGGAAGATGCCCGAGGAGATGGAGGCGTCGATCCCCCGGTGCCGCGCCCTGGTCGAGGCGTTCAACATCCCGGTGCTCGAGGAGGAGAACTGGGAGGCCGACGACGTCATCGGCACCCTGGCCGAGCAGGCCGAGGAGGAGGGCCTGCAGACGGTCATCATCTCCGGCGACAAGGACTTCTACCAGCTGGTCGGCCCCCGGACCTGGCTCCTGAACCCGGGCCGCGGCGGCGCGTCGCCGGTGCCGGAGGAGTGGGTGCGGCCGGAGAACGCCGAGGAGAAGCTGGGCGTGCCCCCGGAGCAGGTGACCGACTACCTGGCGCTCATCGGCGACAGCTCGGACAACGTGCCCGGGGTCGCCGGCATCGGCGAGAAGACGGCGCCGAAGCTGCTCCGGAGCTGGGCCTCGCTGGAGGAGATCCTGGAGCACGAGGACGAGGTGGAGCTCACCCGGGCCCGGAACGCCCTGGAGGACCACGAGGGGGACGCGCGGCTGTCGAAGCAGCTGGTCACCATCCGGCGGGACGCTCCGGTGGAGCTCGACCTGGAGGAGCTCCGGCGTCAGGAGCCGGACTGGGAGCGGCTGCGGGAGCTCTTCCTGGAGCTCGAGTTCCACAGCCTGGCCCGCGAGTACGTTCCGGACGACGAGGGGCAGGGGCCGGCGGAGGGCGAGGAGGACTACGAGCTGGTCGAGAGCGCCGGCCGCGTCGACGAGCTGGTGGAGCGATGGCGGGAGGCGGAGCTGGTGGCGGTGGACACCGAGACCACCTCCACCGATCCCATGCGGGCCGAGCTGGTGGGCGTCTCGGTCTCCGACGAGGCGGGCCGGGCCTGGTACCTGCCCTTCGGCCACGTCTCCGGGGCCCAGGACGAGCTCTTCGAGACCGTGGACGTGGAGGAGAACCTCCCGTCGATCACCGGCCCCGAGATGGAGGCTCTCCGCGACTTCCTGGGCGACCCGGACGTGCCGAAGGTCGGCCACAACATCAAGTACGACCTCCTGGTCCTGGAGCGGGCCGGCGTGGAGCTGGGGGGCATCGAGTTCGACACCTCGGTGGCCGCCTACTGCGCCGATCCCGGCCGGCGGGAGGTCGGCCTGGACGTCCTGGTAATGGAGAAGCTGAAGCGGAAGCTCACCCCCTACGACGAGGTGGCGGGCAGCGGCTCCGACGAGATCTCGTTCGCCGAGGTGCCGGTGGAGGAGGCGGTGGACTACGCCTGCGAGGACGCCGACTTCACGCTCCGCCTGGCCGGCGTGCTGGCCGAGGAACTGGAGCAGCACGGGCAGGAGGAGATCTTCGAGGAGCTCGAAGTGCCGCTGATCCCGGTGCTGGCCGCCATGGAGCGGGCCGGGATCCGGCTGGACCGGGAGGTGTTCGGGGACCTGGAAGAGCGCATCACCCGCGAGCTGGAGCTGGTGGAGGAGGAGATCGCCAAGGTGGCGGGCGAGGAGGTCAACCTCCGGTCGGTGCCCCAGCTGCGGGAGCTGCTCTTCGAGGAGCTGGGGCTCCCGGTGAAGAAGCGGACGAAGACGGGCCCGTCCACGGACGAGAGCGTGCTCACGGAGCTGGCGGAGGAGGGACACGAGGTCCCCCGCCTCATCCTCGACTACCGGGAGCTCGACAAGCTCAACTCCACCTACGTCTCCAAGCTCCCGGGGATGGTGAACCCGGAGACCGGCCGCCTGCACACCAGCTTCAACCAGACCCGCGCCGCCACCGGTCGGCTCTCCTCCTCCGATCCGAACCTGCAGAATATCCCGATCCGTTCGGCCCTGGGCCGCGAGGTGAGGAAGGGCTTCGTCCCGGAGGAGGGCTGGCGCTTCCTGGCCGCCGACTACTCGCAGGTGGAGCTCCGGGTGCTGGCGCACCTCTCGGGCGACGAGGCCTTCGTGTCGGCCTTCCGGGAGGGCCGGGACATCCACCGGGAGACGGCCGCCCGGATCTTCGGCGTGGAGCCGGAGCAGGTGCAGGGCGGGATGCGCGAGCAGGCCAAGACCATCAACTACGCCACCATCTACGGCCAGGGGCCCGGCGCCCTGGGGCGGCAGCTGGGCATCTCCCGCTCCCGGGCCGAGGAGTTCATCGAGCAGTATTTCGAGCGCTTCTCCGGCGTGGCCGACTACCTGGAGCGGATGAAGGAGACCGCCCGGGACCGGGGCTACGTGGAGACGCTCTCCGGCCGCCGCCGCTATATTCCGGAGATCAAGTCCCGAAATCCCGGCGTCCGGGGCTTCGGCGAGCGGACGGCCACGAACTCGCCCATCCAGGGGACGGCGGCGGACATGATCAAGATCGCCATGATCCGTCTCCACCGGCAGCTGCCCGGGGGCGCCCGGATGCTGCTTCAGGTGCACGACGAGCTGATCTTCGAGGTGCGCCGGGGCGAGGTGGACGAGGCCCGTGACCTCGTCCGGGAGCAGATGGAGGGGGCCATGGAGCTGGACGTGCCCCTGGAGGTGGAGATCGGCGTCGGCGAGAGCTGGTACGCCGCCAAGCCCTAGAATGGCGATCAGAAACCCCGTGTGGACGCGCTTGGCCGGTGGAACCTCACGGGGCGGTGGGGAGTTTCACTACACCCTGATCGTGGGGATCCCCCACGGCGGGAACGGGCGCGAGCCACAACCATCCGGAGCACGATGCAGCCCCGACCCCTGAGAGCAGCCGTGAGCGTCCTCCTGGGCGCGATCTTCCTGGCCGGTCTCGCCGGCGAGGCGTACGGGGTCCACGACTGTCCCCACCATCACCGGGACGGGGCGCCGGACCACGCTTCCGCGGCTGGCGTCGAGATCGCCGTCGGGACCGGCCAGCTCCCCCTCCAGGCTCCCCCCGACGGACCCTGCACCTGCGTCGGCAACTGCCACGCTGCCGCCGTCGCACTGGACGCCGCGGCGGCGCCGTCGCTGCCGACGGCGCTGGAGACCGATCTGACGGCGACGTCACGCGTCGACCGGGGACGGGTCCCCCGGACGGCCGCCTATCTCCTTCCCTTCGCCAACGCACCTCCCGCGATCCCGGCCTGACGACCCGGGTCCTTCCCGGGACGGGCGCCCCGACCGGGGTGCCGCAGCCGAACTCGCCACAGGACCACCCATCGCACCGCCGCGTCCCCCGCGGGCCGGGCGGCGCCTCCCCGACGGAGGCGTCTCACCCGGACCGGCGCATCGAACCGGGGACCCCGGCGGTGGGGAGAACGCCGGAGGGAAGGAACAGGATGACGAAGTACACCGATGCATCGGACGACGGGATCGCTGGAGACACACGAGACACCGGGGGCCGCATGCTCGGGGTCGTCGGTCGGGCGCTCATGGCAGTGGCCGCCGCGATCCTGGTGGCCGGCGTCGGCTCCGCCGCGGCCCAGCAGGCCGTCGTCACCGGCCAGGTGGTGGCCGGCGATTCCGGGGAGCCGATTCCCGGCGCCACGCTGCGCGTGGAGGACGCGGAGCTGGGAGCCGTGGCCCGGGAGGAGGGGAGGTTCCGGATCGGAGCCGTGCCGGCCGGGGAGTACCGGGTGACGGCCTCGGCGGTGGGCTACCGGACCGCCTCGCGGGACGTCGACGTGGAGAGGGGATCCCGCGTCGAGCTCCGGTTCGAGCTGGAGCCACGCCCGGTGGAGATGCAGGGCATCCAGGTCTCGGTGCTCCGCCCGGATCTGGAGCCGCAGGCCCGGCTCGAGGCCGAGCAGATCCAGCTCGAGAACCCGAAGGACTCCGGCGAGCTGCTCCGGAGCCTCCCCGGCGTGAGCGGCGTGCGACGCGGCCCGCTGGGCGTCGACCCCTCCGTCCGCGGTCTGCGCGAGACCGAGGTGGGCACCTATCTGGACGGAACGAGGATGTTCCCCGCCGGCCCGGCCCGGATGGACTCCCCCCTCACCCACCTGGACCCGAGCGCCATCAGCGACATCGAGGTGGTGAAGGGGCCGTACGCCCTGACGCTGGGAGCGGGCAACCTGAGCGCCGTCCGGGTCACCACCCGGAACCTGCCCTCGCGGGGAAGCGAGGGCCTCCGCGGTCAGGTCTCCTCCGGCTACGACGCCAACCTGAACGCCGCCGAGACCACGGGTCACCTGTCGGGTCGCAGGGGATCCGTCTCCTACTGGGCGCTCGGCGCCTGGCGGCAGGGCAACGACTACGAGTCCGGCGACGGCACCGTGATCCCCGGCGACTACGAGTCCGCCGAGGGCCGCGGCAAGATCGGGGTGGACGTGAGCGAGAACTCGAAGGTGGTCCTGGGCGGCGGCTACCAGGACCAGGGGGCCATCGACTACCCGGGACGGCTGCTGAACGCCGAGCTCTTCCACACGCTGAACCTCAACGGCCGCTGGGAGCTGGACCGGAGCGAGGGCGCCCTCCGCCACCTGGAGGTCATGGGCTACGTGAACGACGTGGAGCACGCCATGAACAACGAGGGCAAGCCCACCTCCCGGCCCATGGAGGGGCGGATGCCCCCCTTCGCCCTGGACGTCCGGGTGGACGCCGGGGTGAACGTCTGGGGCGGCCGCCTCAACTCGAAGTGGGCCGCCGGCGACGCCTGGAGGTTCGAGACCGGCGGCGACGTCTACAGCGCCACGCGCAACGCCGTTCGCACGATCCGACGGGACAGCGACGACACCCTCCTCTTCGAGGATCTGATGTGGCCCGACGCCACGATCACCGACGCCGGCGGCTACGGACGCATCACCCGGCGGTTCGGCGACGACGTCCGCCTGTCGGGGACGGCGCGCCTGGACCGGGTGCGCGCGGAGGCGGACACGGCCAGTGCCTTCTTCCGCCAGAACGCCACGGGCTCGCTGGAGCAGGACGAGACCAACGTGAGCGGGGCCCTGACCCTGGGGTACGACCTCGGCCGCCACTGGACGGTGAGCCTGGGGGCGGGATCCGCGGTGCGCACGGCCGACGCCACCGAGCGCTACTCCGACAGGATCCCGGCGACCAAGGCCCAGACCAGCGCCGAGTTCATGGGGAATCCCGACCTGGCCCCGGAGCGCAGCAACCAGGCCGACCTGTGGCTCGAGGCCAGCTACCCGCGGCTGGCCCTGCAGCTCAACGTCTTCGCGCGGCACATGGACGACTACATCACCATCGAGGCGACGGATCTGCCGAAGCGGCTGCCCCTGAGCCCGGAGACCGTGTTCCGCTACGTGAACGGCGAGGCGGAGTTCTGGGGCTTCGAGGCGTCGGCCGACGTGGGGGTCACCGAGAGCCTCACGCTGAGCGCCTCCACGAACTACCTGCGGGGCCGGAATCTGACCCGTGACCGGCCGGTCATCGGGCTCGCCCCGATGCGCGGCAGCCTGGGGGCCCGGTTCGAGCCCCGGCAGGGTCGCTTCTTCGTGCAGGCCGGCGTGACGGGCGTCGCCGACCAGGAGCGCGTCGCCCGGGAGCTGGGAGAGGGGGTCACCGACGGATACGTCACCGCCGACCTCAAGGGCGGTGTCCGGGTGTACAGGGGCCTGCGCCTGCGGCTCGGCGTGGAGAACCTGGCGGACGAGCAGTACGTGAATCACCTGAACGCGAAGAACCCCTTCACGGGGACCCAGATCCCGGAGCCGGGCCGCGTCTTCTTCGCGGACCTCAGCTGGGCGTTCGGGCCCATCCGATGACGGCAGGCGACACCCTGGCGGGGTCTCCCGTGTACGGGAGGCCGCCGGACGTCCGAACCACCAGACCCCCGGGGCATCCACGATGAGAGCATCCGACGAGAGTCCGATCGCCATCCGGCGCGGCGCGGGCGTGCGGTCGGTCCTTCCCCTGCTGGCGGCGGCGCTGCTGGCGTCCGGCGTGGCGGCCTGCGGCGACGACGGCGGTCGGGGCCGGCCCTCGGCCTCGCTGGACAGCGGGCTCCACGGAGCCGTGCTCCCGGAAGCCAGGCTCAAGGGAGACTTCACCCTGACGGCCACCGACGGCGAGCCCTACGACTTCCGCCGGGAGACGGAGGGGGAGGTGGCGCTCCTCTTCTTCGGATACACCCACTGCCCCAACGCCTGCCCGGTGCAGATGGCCACCCTGGGCGCGGCGTACGAGAAGCTCCCCATGGAGCTGCAGCAGCGGGTCGAGGTGGTCTTCGTCTCCACCGACCCCGCCCGCGACACCCTTCCCCGGCTCCGGAGCTGGCTGGACAACTTCAGCGAATCCTTCGTCGGGCTCCGGGGGAGCCGCGACCAGGTGAACCGGATCATGCAGGGCTACGGCCTCCCCCCGGCGCAGATCGACACCACGGCCTCGGGTCCCGGGGAGCCCGGGGACGGATACACGGTGGGGCACGCCGCCCACGTGCTGGTCTTCACTCCCGACGGCCGGCTCCGGCTCATGTATCCCACCGGGACGCGGCAGAGGGCGTGGGTCGAGGACCTCCGGGCGCTGGCCCGCGAGGGCACGGCCGCCGTCACCGGGGCGGCGAACGCGCCGTCGGGCTCCGCTCCGGGAGGAGGCTGAGCCGTGCAGTGGTGGTGCTCGGCCCAGTCGGGCTACTGGAGCTGGGCCTGGCAGCCCTACGTGGGCGTCTGGCTCCTGGTGGGCGGCCTGGCCCTGGCCTACTGGCTCCTGTGGCGCGGTTCGGAGCCGGGCGAGCGGGACGGCGGGGAGCCCGGCTCCTTCGCCCTGGGGCTCCTCCTGCTCTGGGCGGCGCTGGACTGGCCGCTGGCGGCCCTCGGCGCCACCTACCTGGCCACCGCCCACATGGTGCAGTACACGCTGATCTCCATGGCGGCCGCGCCCCTGATGCTCCGGGGGCTCCCGGACGGAACCCTGCGACGGGCCCTGGACGCCGGGACCGCCGGCCGGATCCTGGAGGCGGCGACGCGGCCGATGGTGGCGTTCGTCCTCTTCAACGTGGTGCTGGTGGGCACGCACTGGCCGGTGGTCCTGGACACGCTCATGGCCACGCAGGTCGGGTCCTTCGCCCTGGACGCCCTGTCGCTCGTCGCCGGCGCGCTCTTCTGGTGGCCCATCGTCTCGCCGGTCCCCGAGCGGCCCGGATTCCGTGAGGTCTGGAAGCTGGCCTACCTCTTCCTGAACACGATCCCCGGCACCATCGTGGGCCTGATGCTGGTCTACGCCGAGTACCCGGCGTACGCCACCTACGAGCTGGCGCCGCCGGTCTTCGGGGTCTCGGCCCTGGCCGACCAGCAGGTGGCGGGTCTGGTCATGAAGTTCGGCGGGGGGCTCGTCCTGTGGTCCGTCATGGGCGTGATCTTCTTCCGCTGGTACCTGCGGGAGTCGGAGGAGGCGGGACCCGCCGTGCCCGCCGACGCCGGGGCCGGGAGCTGAGACGAGAGGGAAATCCCCCCGTGGGGAGCGGAATCCCGGGGGGTCAGAGGACCGGCCAGAACTCCGGGTCGACGGAGACGTTGAGGCTCCACCGGCCGTTCCGGAGTCCCCGGTCCACGTTCACCCGGAGCAGGTCCCAGAAGAGCCCCACGCCGGCGCCCACCGAGGGCCGCACGCCGCCGCTCTCGCCGACGCCCAGGCGTCCGGCGGCACGCTCGCCCGCGCCGCCGATCCCGGTCCAGCCGGCGGAGGCGCGAGCCCGGGCCCGGATCCACGGGGGCGCCACGTCGACGGCGGCCCCGAGCTGGCCCAGCAGCACCCGGTCGCCTCCCCAGGGACGGAAGCGGTAGCCGGGCACCGTGCCCCGGCCGCCGAGCAGGAAGAGGCGCTGGGCGGGCACGTCGCCGCCGGCCGCGCCGGCGGCCAGGCGGAGGCTCCACGACACGGGCTGCTCCGCCGGTGGGGGACTCCGCCCCTCCACCCGCAGCAGGGCCCGGCTGTAGCCGAAGTCGCCGGCCTCCTCCGCGGCGCCCTCCCCCGAGAGCTCCGCCCGCCACCCGGCGCCCAGGAAGCGACCCAGGGGCGCCTCCACTCCGGCGCTGAGCCGGGCGGTCTCCCCCTCCCTTATCGGCCGTATCGGACGGGCGTCCGGCCCCGACTGGGGCCCGGGCACCGCCGCCGCGGCCACGTGCTCCTCCCAGGCGGCGGCGAGCCGCAGGCCGCCTCCACCGAGGGGAAAGCGCCAGGCCGCCTCGGCGCCCGAGCGGAACCAGGGATCGCGGAAGTCGCCGCTCCCGGCCAGGGCCGACAGGGAGCCCCCCACACCGGAGGAGGCGGCGAAGGGCCCGATGTCGGAGAGACACCGGAGACACCCCTGCACGACCGGCCCGCTCCGGCCCTCGCTCCCCACCGCCACCCGGGCCTCCGGCCGTTCCGCACCGAACGGGTAGCCGGCCCAGGCCGAGGCCTCCCAGCCGGCACCCCGGTGCCGGACGCCGGCGCCGACCAGCACGCCCTCGCCGCGGCGGACCCGGAGGGCGTGCGACGCGTCGGGCAGGTACAGCCTGGAGGGGGCGAGCCCGGACAGGGTGCGCCTCCCCACCAGCCGGCGGGCGCGCTCCCGCACCTCCCGGAGGTCCGCGTCCCCGGTGCCCGGCTGCCGGGTCCCTCCGGCCGGCCCCTGGAAGAGTCCGCGCTCCCAGCCCCCGTACCGGGCCAGGACGGAGTCGGGCCGGCTCACCAGCCGCTCCCCCGGCGAGACCCGCACCGGGTCCCCGGGGTTGAGCTCGTAGTCGGTGACGCGGAAGCGGGTCCGGATCGTCCCGCCGGCGGGCACGTCCAGCCAGGTGGACTGCCGGTGGACCTCGGTGGTCTGCCGCACGGGGAGCCAGTACTCGCCGTCGATGAGGCCCGACTCCAGGTCCACGGAGACGTGCTGGAGCTGCGGGTCACGGTAGGAAGGGGGGGTGAAGGTCACCGACAGACGGGCCACGGCCGGCTCGTCTCCGTCCACGAACATCTCTCCGACCACCGCCGGGCGCGTCCGATCCCGGGGGCGGACCTGAAGACGGTAGAGCCGGCGCCGCTCGCCGGCGAGCCGCACCTCCAGCGAGTCCGCCAGCCGGTACTCGTAGGCCGAGAGGGCCCCCGGCGCGGCCGGGTGCGGGACGTTCCTCACCTCCGTGCCGCGTCCCATGGAGATGGTGCTGTCGAAGTTCTCGAGCAGCACCCGCAGGTGGTCGGCGTGGTACTGGATCCGGGTGGGGAGCAGGCTCTCCGAGCGGCGCCCCACGATGGTCTGCCGCGAGTAACCGGGCCGCCTCCATGCGATCCGGAGCGCCACCTGGTCGGCGCGGACGAGCCGCGTGCCGCCCGGGGCTCCCAGGAGGGAGGCCGCCGGCCCCGGGTCGAAGAGGAAGTAGGTGTGGCCCTCGGCACGGGCCCGAAAGGAGTGGAGGGTGGTGTCGCCGTAGGGGTGCCGACGGCGCGCCTCCGCCACCGTCCGGACGATCTCCAGGGCACGGGGGGCGTTCCAGTCGCCGGGAGCCGGGGGCTCCGGAAGGGTGTCGGCCGTGGCCTGCAGCGGCGCCGACGCCCGCGTGCCGGACGGCTCGGCGCCGACGCCCGGTGCGCCGATCAGCGCCGCCAGCGTCGCGGTCAGGAGCGCGCGCACGGGAGGCGGCACCGGCGCCGGGGTGCTCACGGGCGGGTCCGGTTCGCGGTCAGCCGGCCTCCGGCAGGTAGAGCCGGAAGACGGACCCCTCGGAGGAGGCGCGGTGGACCAGCAGGTCGCCGCCCTGCAGCTGGGCCAGGCGGCGCGCGATGGCCAGCCCCAGGCCCGTGCCGCCGGCGGTCCGGCTCAGCACGTCCGTCGCCTGCTCGAAGGGCTCGAACACCCGGTCCACGTCCTGGAGAGCCAGCCCCGCACCGGTGTCGCTCACGTCGAACCCGACGTAGCCGTGCTCCGCCCGCCCGGCCCCGTAGGCCCCCGGCGGCTCCGCGCGCTGGACCGTGACGCCGATCGTGCCGCCGTCGCTGTACTTGACCGCGTTGGAGAGCAGCTTGAGCAGGATCTGGCGGGTACGGGCGAAGTCGGCCTCCACCTCCAGCTCCTCCGGCACGGACACGGCCAGCTCCAGCTCGGTGTCCTCGGCCACCGCCGCGGAGATCGTCTCCACCGCTTCCTCCACCAGGTCGGCGGGCCGGAACCGCTGGATCTCCAGGTCGGGGTCGCCGTTCTCCAGCTTCGCGAAGTCGATCATGTCGTTGATGAGCGACAGCAGACCCCGGCCCGCCTCCAGGGAGCGGGACACGCAGCCCATCTGCTCGTCGGTGAGGGGCCCGCGCAGCTCGGCCTCGAGCAGGGAGAGCTGGCTGAGGATCACGTTGAGCGGCGTCCGGAGCTCGTGGCTGACCAGCGCCAGCACCCGGGACTTGGTCTCCAGCTCGGAGCGAAGGAAGCGGTTCGCCTGTTCCACGGTGCGGACGCGGCTCAGCGGGGTGACGAACCACACGTAGCGCCGCTGGTCCGGCGACAGCGAGACGCTCACCCCGCGGAGGAGCACCGATCGCTCCTCGCCCTCCCGGTCCACGAGCTCCGCCTCCATGCGGGCGCTGCTCACGGTGGACAGCATGGTCCGGAGCTCCGCGAAGCTCGGGAGCTCCATGAGGCCCAGGGCGCGGTCCGCCGGCTCTCCCACGAGCCCGGCGGGCTCCGAGCCGGCGGCGGCGGCGAGCCCCCGGCTGATGAAGCGGATCGTTCCGGCATCGTCGGCGATCAGGGCGTCGTCCCGGGTACCCTCCAGGAGGGCCCGGCACAGCGCGGCCTCCTCCGGCTCCTCCAGGCCCGGCGGACAGCGCGGGGGCGACCCGCCGCCCCCGTCGGTCGAGGTCGGTGCGTCCACCTCCCACCCGTGCTCCTGGGCCCGCGCGAGCAGGCGCTCCCGCTCCTCCTCGTCCGAGGGGCGGATCACGACGGGGGCGGGCTCGGGGCTCGAACCGGTGTCTGGGGTCAACGGGAAGCGGGTGGATGCGAGGAGATGGGCCGGCGGGGCCGAACGCCTGTCGGGACCCAATGGTGGCAAGAGGCGGGCCAGACCCGGCCCGGGCAGGGGCGCCCGGCCGTCAGACGCCGGTCAGACGCCGGGGAAGAGGTCCTCCTGGGAGTCGTCGGTGGCCTCGCCGGGCGCCCCCTCGCGGTCGCCGGTCACCGACTCCAGCCGCCGGATCCAGTGCTCCAGGTCGAGCCCGCCCTCGCTGCGCAGCATCCGGCGCAGGACCGGGGAGAGTCCCCGCAGGCGCTCCAGGAGGTCGGAGGCCGCCTCGCGCGCTTCCAGGGCACGGGAGCTCTGCTCGACCTCGGACTGCATGTCCTCCAGGATCGCCTCCTCCGTGCGGGAGGCGACGATCGGCTCCGCCTGCCCCTCCACGAAGACCTTCGTCCGGCGGCCGGGTCCGCGGTCCTCCTCGACGGGGACGAGCCCCGTGATGCCGTCGGCCCGCCAGTACTTCCCGTATCCGAGGTGGACCATGCGTCCGGACCTGATCTCCACGGGAACGACACCTCCGGTGGGAGCGGGCTCTTCGGCGACCTGTCCGCGGTGAGCGACGCCGGTGAATGTGGTTCACGCTGTCGAGGGGTGTCAAGAACGGCCCCGCTTCGCCTATCATTGCAGTTCGCTCCGGGCTCGCCCGGGGAGAACGCGGCCGGCAGGCCGGGGTTCGCGCCGCAGCAGCGCCCGGCGCGCGGCCGCCGCACTCGAAGCAGAGCGGACGGGAAGATCCATGTCGCCACGAACCGACGCGCTCAGGTATCACTCGGAGGGCCGGCCCGGGAAGATCGAGGTCGTCCCCACCAAGCCCACCCACACTCAGCGGGACCTGTCGCTGGCGTACACGCCCGGCGTGGCCGAGCCGTGCCGGGAGATCGCCCGCAGCGCGGAGGAGAGCTACCGGTACACGGCCCGGGGGAACCTGGTGGCCGTGGTCACGGACGGAAGCGCCGTGCTGGGGCTCGGCGACATCGGCCCCGAGGCCTCGAAGCCCGTCATGGAGGGCAAGGGGGTCCTCTTCAAGCGCTTCGCCGACATCGACGTCTTCGACCTGGAGCTGGACGCCGGCGGCGCCGAGGACGTGATCCGGTTCTGCGAGATGCTCGAGCCCACGGTGGGGGGCATCAACCTGGAGGACATACGGGCGCCGCGCTCCTTCCGCGTCGAGCGGGAGCTGCGGGAGCGACTGGACATACCGGTCTTCCACGACGACCAGCACGGCACCGCCATCATCTCCGGGGCGGCCCTGGTCAACGCCCTGCACCTGGTGGACAAGTCCATCGAGGACGTGAAGATCGTCTTCTCCGGCGCCGGGGGAGCCGCCGTGGCCACCGCCGAGCACTATCTCCGCCTCGGGGCCCGCCGGGAGAACATCACCATGGCGGACTCCGCCGGCGTCGTGTACGAGGGCCGCGAGCAGATGGATCCCTACAAGGGGCAGTTCGCCCGCGACACGGAGATGAGGACCCTGGCCGAGGCCATGGAGGGGGCCGACGTCTTCGTGGGCCTCTCCGTCGGGGACGTGGTGGACCGGGAGATGGTGGCCGCCATGAGCGAGCGGCCCATCGTCTTCGCCATGGCGAACCCGGTGCCGGAGATCATGCCGGAGGACGTGGAGGAGGCCGCCCCGGACGCCATCGTGGCCACGGGCCGCTCGGACTACCCGAACCAGGTGAACAACGTCCTGGGGTTCCCCTTCATCTTCCGGGGCGCGCTCGACGTGCGCGCCCGGGCCATCAACGACGAGATGATGATGGCCGCCACCCGGGCCCTGGCGAAGCTGGCCCGGGAGGACGTCCCGGAGGCGGTGGCGGCGGCCTACGGCGGCGAGCGCCTGCACTTCGGGCCGGACTACCTCATCCCCAAGCCCTTCGACACACGGGTGCTGCTGAGCGTGGCGCCGGCGGTGGCCCGGGCCGGCATGGAGACCGGCGTCGCCCGGCGCGAGGTGGACCTGGAGCAATACCGCGCGGAGCTGGAGGCCCGGCTGGGCCCCGGACGCGAGTTCATGCGGCGCATCATCAACCAGGCGGGCCGCTCCCCGAAGCGGATCGTCCTCCCGGAGGGGGAGTGCGAGCGCGTGGTCCGCGCCACCACGGTGATCCGGGACGAGGGCATCGGCACGCCCGTGCTGGTGGGCCGGCAGGAGAAGATCCGGGAGGTGGCCGAGCGGGAGGAGGTGGACCTGCGTGGCGTGGAGATCCAGGACCCGGAGTCCCCGGAGACGCGGGATCGGCGCGAGCGGTACGCCGGCCGCTTCTGGGAGGCCCGGCAGAGGAAGGGGATCACCCGTGCCGAGGCCCGGGCCCGCATGCGGGACCCCATGTACTTCGGGGCCATGCTGGTCGAGTCCGGCGATGCGGACACGCTGCTCACCGGCGCCGACCAGTACTATCCCGACGCGCTGCGGCCGTCCCTGCAGGCCATCGGTCCCGAGGTGGAGACCCCCCGGGTCGCCGGACTGTACCTGATGGTCTTCTCCGACGAGCTGTACATCGTGGCCGACGCCACGGTGAACCCGGACCCCACGGCCGAGGAGCTGTCGGAGATCGCCATCGTCTGTGCCGAGTTCGCCGTCCGCTTCGGCGTCGAGCCCCGGGTCGCCATGCTCTCCTTCTCGGACTTCGGCTCGTCCCGCCACCCGGCGGCGAGGAAGGTCCGGGAGGCGGTGAGCATGGTGAAGGAGCGGCGCCCCGACCTCACGGTGGACGGCGAGATGCAGGCCGACACGGCCATGAACGCGGAGACCCTGCGGCAGGTCTATCCCTTCGCCGACCTGGACGAGCCGGCCAACGTGCTGGTGTTCCCGAACCTCGACGCCGCCAACTCGGCCTACAAGCTCCTGGCCGATCTGGGGGGAGCCGAGGCCATCGGACCCGTGCTGCTCGGCATGGCCGAGCCGGTGCACGTCCTGCAGAGAGGGGCGTCCGCCGCGGAGATCGCACACCTGGCAGCCATCTCCGTGGTGGACGCTCAGGCCCGGGAGAAGGGCGGCCTCGACGATGGCGAGCTAATTGCAGAATGAGGAAATCCTCGACGCCGGGCGAAGACCGACACGCCCGCCGACTCTCCCCCGCCGTTCCCGCAGGCGATCCGTCGCGGGACGGGTCCGGTCGCGCTCCGCGGTCCGGGCCGAACGGACGACCGTCTCGTCGGGCGGGGAGGAGCGTCGCCCGGACCGCACGATGAACGGACGGACACGACACGAGCGCCACACTTCGAGGAGCTGACACAGGTGAAGATCGCCGCCGACCCGAACCCCCCGAACGCCAGCGTCATCGAGAACCCGAGCCGCGAGGAGCTGCGGGAGCTCGCCTCGCACCACGAGACGACCACCGAGTACGGCAGCGCGGCCTTCGTGACGGAGGCCCGCTCCCGCACGGCCGAGGCCACCCGGACCACGGTGGACGGAGAGGTGACCGAGGAGGACCTGGCCACGGTCGACCGGGTTCACGACTACCTGGAGGACGCCGACCTCATCCGTCTCGACCGGAAGATCGGGACGGAGAACCGCTACGGTTCGTACCACTGCCGGCTCTTCGTGACGAAGGAGTTCGCCCGGCTGGCGCTCATGTTCCACGGGAGCCTGGAGCCGGCGGAGGATCCGGACGCCGAGCCGGACTTCGTGACCATCGACATCCCGGAGTGGCCCGGCGACCGCGCCATCCTCGTCGACACGGAGACGGGCGCCACCTACGTGCTCAACTCCGACTACTTCGGCGAGATCAAGAAGTCCTTCCTCCGGCAGACCATGTACCGGGCGAAGCAGGACGGCCACCTGGGCCTGCACGCCGGGAGCAAGGTGGTCCGTGCGCGGAGCGAGGAGACCGGGAGGCTCCGGGACCGGGGCTACCTGTTCTTCGGCCTCAGCGGCACCGGGAAGACGAGCCTCACCTGCCACGACTACGACATGGACACCGACGAGGGCGAGCTCGTCCGGGTCCGGCAGGACGACGTCGTGGTGCTCACCGAGGACGCCTTCTGCAAGGGCACCGAGGGCGGCGGCTTCTACATCAAGACCGACGGGCTGAGCCCCGACGACCAGGAGGCCCTCTACCAGGCGGCCATCAGCTCCCGGGCGCTGATGGAGAACGTGTGGGTGGAGGACGACGGCACGGTGGACTTCTTCAACTCGAAGCTCACCAAGAACGGTCGGGCCATCGTCCCCATCGACGAGGTCAAGAACACCGACGACACCATCGACGTCCCCGAGATCACCGACATCTTCTTCATCACCCGGAATCCGCTGGTCCCGGCCGTCGGCCGGCTGACGCCGGAGCAGGCGGCGGTGGCCTTCATGCTCGGGGAGTCGATCAAGACCTCGGCGGCGGACCCGGACGCCAAGGGCGAGCAGGTCCGCGTCGTGGGCACCAACCCCTTCATCGTCGGCCCCGCCGGCGAGGAGGGCGACATCTTCCACGACCTCCTCACCGAGAACCCGGACCTCCACTGCTACATCCTCAACACCGGGCGCATCGGCGAGGGGGACCAGGCCGCCGACATCCGGATCCAGGACACCGTGGCCATCCTCCGTGCCATCGCCCGGGAGGCCGTGGAGTGGACCGAGGACGAGACCGTGGGCTTCGAGGTGCCGGAGTCGGTGCCGCACGTGGCGCCGTCGAAGTTCCGCCTCCGCGCCCACTACGAGCAGGAGGAGCTGGAGCGGAAGCTCGGCGAGCTCCGGAGCCAGCGCGGCGAGTGGCTGGACCGGTTCCCGAAGTTCCCGGAGCACCTGGCGGAGGCGCTGTACTGACGACCGCCCCGTCGGCGGCCCGGTGAGCCGGGAGGGGGGACTGCGGGCCCGGACGGTCCGGGACCCGCTGTGGCAGAACATCCGCCTGGCTCCCGAGGCCGCGGCGGTGGTGGACACGCCGGAGTTCCAGAGGCTCCGGAGGGTGAAGCAGCTCGGCTTCGCCCACCTGGTCTATCCCGGCGCCGTCCACACCCGCTTCCTGCACGCGCTGGGGGTGTATCACCTGACCCGGCGCGCCCTGTCGCGCCTGGACGAGAACGGCGAGCTGAACCTGCTCACGCCGGACGAGCGCGAGGCCCTCCCGGTGATCGCCCTGGCGGCGCTGCTCCACGACGTGGGCCACTACGCCTTCTCCCACGCCATGGAGGAGCTGGAGACCGGGTGGATCCCGGGCCACCACGAGGAGGTGGCCGAGCGCTTCCTCACCGCCCCGTCCATCCAGCGGGCCCTGAAGAGGGTCCACCCCGACGCGCCGGCCCGCATCGCCGAGCTGATCCGCGGCGAGTCCTCCCATCCGCTGCAGGGGCTGGTGGCGGGCTCCCTGGACCTGGACAAGATCGACTACCTCCGCCGGGACTCCCTCTTCTGCGGGGTGCCCTACGGCAACGTGGACGTGGACCGCCTGCTGGACGCGCTCACCGTGGCACGGCACCCCGACGGCGACGGGCCCGAGGTGGCCGTCACGGAGAAGGGGATCTCGGCCCTGGAGTCGCTGCTCTTCTCCAAGTACCAGATGTTCCGGAACGTCTACTGGCACCACGCCGTGCGCGCCGCCACCGCCGCCTTCCGCCGGCTGGTGGAGACGGCGCTGGAGGCCGGTCTCCTCTCCCGGGACGAGCTGCCGGGCCGCACCGACGATCAGCTGATGAACGCCCTGGGACAGCGGGCGTCGGAGGAGGAGTCGGACGTGGTGGGCCGCCTGCGGGAGTCGCTGGTGGACCGGAGGCTGCCGAAGCGACTGATCGAGCTCTTCGGCGACGAGCTCCCGGACGGCATCGCCCCGTGGGTGGAGAGCCGCCCGTCGCTGGTGCGGAAGCTGGAGCGGCGGCTGGAGAAGGACTGGGGGCGCGAGCCCGGCACCGTGTTCATCGACTACCCGTGGTACCCCGGGATGCTGGACCTCCGCATCCTGCTGGTCCGTCGGAGCGGCGAGGTCCAGCGCCTGACCTCGTCCGGGGAGAAGGGGCTCATCGACCTCCCCCGGCTCGGGCGCTCGCTGCATCACGCCGCCCGCGTCTTCCGCGTCTTCTCCCTGGAGCCGGCGCCGGAGCGGAAGGATCCGGGGCCGCTGCTGGAGCTGCTCGAGGCCTCGGCCGAGGAAGTGGAGGAGAGGCTGGAGACGGGCCGGGCGCTGTACTGAGGACCGGCTTCCCGACGCTTCGTCGCCCGGCTCCTACCCGGAGAGTCGCACCAGCACCACGGTGATGTTGTCCCCGCCGCCGGCCCGGTTCGCGGCGCTGACCAGGCGGTCAGCGAGGTCCTGCGGGCCGCCGTCCGTCCCCGCCCCGGCGTGCTCTCCGAGCAGCGACTCCAGCTCGGCGTGCGGGAGCATGTCGCTGAGCCCGTCGGAGCAGAGCAGGAAGAGGTCGCCGGCCCCGGCCCGGCCCTCTTCCACGTCGACCTCCACGTCCCGGGACGTGCCCAGGGCGCGCTCCAGGACGCTGGACATCGGGTGCCGGCGCGCCTCCTCCCTGGTGAGCTCCCCGGCGGCGACCCGCTTCCCGACCCAGGAGTGGTCGGTGGTGAGCTGTCTGAGCTCGCCGTCGCGATAGAGGTAGGCCCGGCTGTCGCCCACGTGCCCGATGCGCCAGCGCCCGTCCGCCTCCAGCGCCAGGGCCGTCAGCGTGGTGCCCATCCCGGAGCGCCCGGGGTTCTCGTCCGCGTCCCGGAGGATGGACCGGTTGGCGTCCCGGACGGCCTCCGCCATCCGCCCGGCGGAGGGGAGCGAGGGGTCGCCGGCGAGGCGATCCTCGAGCGTCTCCACGGCCAGCCGGGAGGCCACCTCGCCGGCGGCGTGTCCTCCCATCCCGTCCGCCACGGCGAAGAGGCCGTCCCCGGGGAGCTCGAGGACGGAGTCCTCGTTGCTGTCCCGCACGCGGCCCCGGTCGGAGACGGCTGCCGAGCTCCAGCTCCGGTCGTCCATGCTCGGGGGGTGGGGGTCGGAGGAACGATCGACGGGCCTGCCGGGTTCACTTTGTCGAGCAGAGACCGGGCCACCCGGGCGGGTGTATGCAGGCCTGCACGAGGCCGGCACGACCGGTCTCCGCGCCCTGGAATCCAGCACCCTCAGCGTCCGGAGCAGGATGGCTTCTGGTGGTCTTCCCGTCGTGGACGAGCAGGACGCCCGCCCGGAGGGGGCGGGCGCACCGGAGGTGGAGCTCGAGCACCTGGACACCCTCTGGTTCCAGGTCACCGGCACGATCTGCAACCTGGAGTGCTCGCACTGCTTCATCTCCTGCTCGCCGGACAACCACACCCTGGAGTTCCTGGACCTGGAGACGGTCCTGGACTGGGTGGAGCGCTCGGGCGAGTGGGGCGTGAAGGAGTTCTACGTCACCGGCGGCGAGCCCTTCATGCACCGGGACCTGGCGGCCATGCTCGAGGCCATGCTCCAGCGCGGCCCGGCCTCGGTGCTCACCAACGGCACGCTGATGCGGGAGAAGACCCTCCGCCGCCTGGCCACGGCCCACGAGGAGTCGCGGTACTCGCTCGAGATCCGGGTGAGCATCGACGGCCCGAACCCCGAGATGAACGATCCGATCCGCGGGGAGGGCACCTTCGAGCGGGCCATGGAGGGCGTCCGCAAGCTGCTGGACCACGGCTTCCTCCCCATCGTCACCGCCACCCAGGTCTGGGACCAGGAGGAGGACGAGGCCGTGCGCCGGGAGTTCATGGAGAACCTCCGGGCGCAGGGCTACGAGAACCCCCGCCTCAAGATCCTCCCCTCCATCAAGACCGGCCGTGAGGCCGCCCGGAGCCGTGGCTACGGAGAGGGCGAGCGGGTGACGGCGGCCATGATGGAGGGCTACGAGGAGGAGCAGCTCATCTGCTCCAGCGCGCGGATCGTCACCAGCGAGGGCGTCCACGTGTGTCCGATCCTGGTGGACGAGCCCGATTCGCTCATGGGACAGACCATGGAGGAGGCCGACGAGCCCTTCGAGCTGAAGCACCAGGCCTGCTACACCTGCTGGCTGCACGGCGCCATCTGCTCCAACTACGGCGGCATCGGCGAGGAGGTGACCTGAGGTGACGCCCGGCGAAGAGGGGGGAGGCGCGGGAGCCGTGGCCGCGACGGATCGGCCGCAGGCCGCGGAGGAGCGGGACCCGGAGGTCCGCGCCACCGACGCCCGCCGGATCGCCGTCTTCGGCGGCGTCTACAGCAACTGGAGGGCGCTGGAGGCCGTGGTGGAGGACGCCCGGCGCCGGGGCGCCGACGAGCTGTACTGCCTGGGCGACCTGGGGGCGTTCGGTCCCAACCCGGACAGGATCCCGCCCCGTCTGATCGACGCCGACGTGAGGACCATCCGGGGCAACTACGACGACTCCATCAGCCGCGGTCTGGACGACTGTCAGTGCGGCTACACCGATCCGCGCGACAACCACTTCGCCCGCCTCTCCTACCGCTACACCTTCCGGAACACCTCGGAGCGGTGGCGGGAATGGATGGGGACGCTGCCCGAGCAGCGCCGGATCGAGATGGCCGGCCGCGAGGTGCTCATGTGCCACGGGAGCCCGCGGCGGATGAACGAGTTCCTGTGGGAGTCCACGAGCTCCACGCAGTTCCTGGACTGGATGGCGCGCGAGCACGGCGCCGACGTGGTGCTGTGCACGCACACGGGCATCCACTGGAAGCGCCGGCTCTCGGGCGGCGGCTGGTTCGCCAACGTCGGGTGTATCGGCCGGCCGCCCAACGACGGGCGCACGGACGTGTGGTACACCCTCCTGTCGACGGAAGGCGACGGGGGGGAGGAGCCGACGTCCGCATCGAGCCCCGGGGAGAGGGAGGCGCCGGCCGGCGGGAACGGCGGCCGCGATCGGTCGACGGGGGACGGTGGCGATGCCGCGCTGGAGGTGGAGTTCGTGCCCGTCTCCTACGACCACGAGGCCCTGGCCGAGGAGATGCGCCGGGAGGAGCTCCCGGAGGAGTTCGTCGAGACGATCCTCACGGGCTGGTGGACCACCTGCCTTGAGGTGCTCCCGGCCAAGGAGCGGCGCCGGGGCCGTCACTAGGGAGTCGCCCCCGCCGGCTCGCCTTCCGGTCGGGACGGGCCGGGACGACTCGTTGACGGCCCCCGACCCCCGGCCTAGCTTGGTCGCCCCGGTGCCGCGAACCGGGCGGCCGCGGCGCCACGAATCTCGGCCCGACAGCACGTCAACCCTGACATGTCTTCCGACACCGCCGGCTCCCGCGCCTCCTCCGGCACCATCGGCGCCGACGTGCTCGACCTGTACCTGGACGACGTCAGCCGCCACGACCTCCTCGATCCCGAGGAGGAGGAGCGAATCGCCCGCCGGGCCCGGGCCGGCGACGAGCAGGCCCTCGAGCGCCTGGTCCGCGCCAACCTGCGCTTCGTGATCTCGGTCGCCAAGAAATACAAGAACCGGGGCGTCTCCTTCGAGGACCTCATCCAGGAGGGGAACGTCGGCCTGGTGAAGGCGGCGAAGAAGTTCGATCCGGACCAGGGCGTGAAGTTCATCAGCTACGCCGTGTGGTGGATCCGGCAGTCGATACTCTCGGCCCTGGCCCGCCACAGCCGCTCGGTCCGCCTCCCGCTGAACCGCGCCACCGAGATGTCCCGGATGCTCCGCACCCGTGGCGAGCTCCGGCAGGAGCTGGGGCGGGATCCGAAGCCGGAGGAGATCGCCGACGAGGCGGACCTGGACGTCGACACGGTGGAGATGCTGCAGCGGCTGAACACGGCCGAGGTCCGCCTGGACGCCCCGGTGGGGGAGGAGGACGACAGCCACCTGATCGAGCGCTTCTTCGTGGAGGGACCCTCCGTGGAGGACGACCTGGAGGAGAAGCTGCTCCAGGAGCACGTGATCCGGGCCCTCTCCACGATCCGGTCGCGGGACGCCCGCGTGATCCGGCTCTACTACGGGCTGCAGGGATCGGAGGAGCACACCCTGGAGGAGATCGGGGAGATCCTGGGCGTCACCCGAGAGCGGGTGCGGCAACTGCGCGATCGCGGCCTGGAGGAGATCCGCTCCGGCGAGCTGGGGCGGATCCTGGCCAGCTACGCCGCGGCCTGAGACCCCGCCGGGGCGTCAGCTCCCGCCGGCCTCTCCCGCACCCGGGCCGCCGTTCCCCGCGCCGTCCCCGCCCCCTCCGGCCGCCGCCCGCTCGGCCAGGTCCAGGGGGGAGCAGCGCTCCCGCGCGGTCCAGGAGATCTCGCCCGGGGCGCCGGCGCTGTCCGGCCACAGGGCCGCCAGATGGACGGATTCGGCGCTGTACAGCCGGAGGAAGTGGACGCGTCCGCCGGGTCCGTCGGCGGCCGCGACGTAGCCGTAGGCCCGCTTCCCGCCCGACGCGTCGTACCGGTGCAGGCGCACCCACTGCGGCGTGTAGCCCTGGTCGGCGCTGTAGCTGGCCAGGTAGAAGAGGGAGACCGCCGAGTCCGCGGGGGGCACCGGGGCCAGGCTGTCGCCGATCAGGTAGCTGGCGGCCATGCCCGCCCGCTCGCTCCCCGGGAACGGTACGGCCGCCAGGTCGGCCAGCTGGGCCAGGAAGGCCCGCTCGATGCCCTCCTCGCCCAGGAGCCGCTCGGCGAGAATCGGCGCGAAGAGCCGGATCCGGTCGTCGGGCTCGGCGCGGACGCCGGGACCGGGGTCAGCGGCCCACGTGCCGCCGGGCATCGCCAGCGCCTCGTCCGGGACGGGCGCGCCGGGGGCCACGAACACCTGCCCCTCGGCCACCGGCGGACAGGAGGCGTCCGGCGATCGGCTCCCGGAGAGCACCAGGGAGCCGGCGCGTCGGGAGGCGGAGTGCAGGGCCAGCTCGCGGCCGGACGGATAGAAGGCGGAGTCGAACCGGGCCCGCCACGCCTCGGGCATGGTGTCCGGGAGGGCCAGGTCGCGGAGGGTCCCGTCGGGACCGACTCGTGCCGCCGGTGCCGCCAGTGCCCCTCCCGAGGGGTCGACCCGGACGTAGTAGAGGAGTGGCCCCCGCGGGAGCGGCGGAAGCGGCTCGCGCTCGACCGCCGCGCTGTCCTCGTCGGCGGAGGGGCCGCCCTCGGGCTCCTCGATGCCGATCCGAGCCCCGGACCACTCCACGTCGCAGCCCCCGGCCCAGGCCGGCGCCAGAAGGGCCAGGACGAGGAGGCAGAGGCGCGCGGAAGGGGCGAACGCTCGGGGCGCGTGGCGGGTCGACTCGGGATGACTCACGGGCGGCGCCAAGGTAGGATGACGGAGCGAATCAGGAAAGCTCGTCGACCCGCCGGAAGCAGAAGAGAGAGGAAGGGGAGAGAGGGTCCCGTTGGCGGATCTCGGCTTCTATCATCACGACGCGTGCTCCGGCCACGACACGGGCTGGCGGCATCCCGAGCATCAGGGACGCCTGCGGGGGCTGATGAAGGCGCTGGAGGGCGCGATGCTGGACCTCCAGGGACACTTCACGCCCGTGGAGGGACGCCCGGCCCCGCGCCAGCTGCTGGAGCGGGTGCACGACGCCGCCCACCTGGACGCCGTCCGGGATGCGGCGGAGCGGGCGGAGGAGGCCGGCTCCCCGGTGAACCTGGACCCGGACACGGTCGTCAGCGGAGGGTCGTGGGACGCGGCCCGGGCCGCCGCGGGGTGCGCCGTCGACGCCGTGGAGGCGGTGGCCGGGGGGGCGCACGGGACGGCCTTCTGCGGCGTCCGTCCTCCCGGCCACCACGCCACGCCGGACCGGGCCATGGGGTTCTGTCTGCTCAACCACGTGGCCGTGGCGGCGCGGCACGCGGTGGAGGAGGGGCTGGCCGAGCGGGTGCTGGTCGCGGACTGGGACGTCCACCACGGGAACGGCACGCAGGAGATCTTCTGGCGCGATCCGGCGGTCTTCTACTTCTCCCTCCATCAGAGCCCCTTCTATCCCGGCACCGGCGCCGAGGACGAGCGGGGCGAGGGGCCGGGCGAGGGCACGACGCTGAATCGCCCCATGTCCGCCGGGCTGGAGCCGGAGCGGTACGTGGAGGTCTTCGCCGAGGGCCTGGGTCGCATCGCGGAGCTGGGCTTCGAGCCGGAGCTGGTGCTGGTGTCGGCCGGGTTCGACGGGTGTGCGGACGACCCCCTCGGTGGGTTCACGCTGGAGGAGGAGCACTACCGGGAGATGACGCGGGCGGTGATGGAGATGGCGGACGGAGCCGTGGTGTCGGTGATGGAGGGCGGATACGACCCGGACGCGCTGGGCCGCTGCGCGGTGGCCCACATGAAGGAGCTGGCCGGGTCCCGCCCCTGAGCGCGGCGGACGAGAGCGAGCGGATCAGCCGGGAGGCCACGAGGTGAGGGCGACACTGGACGACGAGTTTCGGCGCCGGGCCGAGGAGGCCCTGCGGGAGAGGGGCATCGACGGCTGGCTCCTCTACGGGCTGGAGGAGCGCAATCCCGTGATACAGGACGTGCTGGGCGTGGCGGCGGACCCGCCGTCCCGGCGGTACTTCCTCTTCCTCCGGCCGGACCGGGACCCGGCGGTCCTCTGCCACCGCATCGAGATGCAGCCCTTCGAGGAGTGGCCCGGGACGGTCCGGAGCTACGTGGGCTGGCGGGAGATGGAGGACGCGCTGGCCGGGATGCTCGAGGGCTGCGGCCGGGTGGCGATGGAGGTCTCGGAGCGGGACGCGGTTCCCTTCGTCGACCACGTCCCGGCCGGCGTCCGTGACCTGGTGGCCTCCCTGGGGCCGGAGGTCACGGGCTCGGCGGAGCTCATCGCCCGGACCAGCGCCCGGTGGGGCGAGGAGGGGCGCCGCCACCACGATCGCTCCAGCCGGATCCTGGCGGAGGTCGCGCAGGCGGCCTTTCGCCGCTGCGCCGACTCGCTCCCCGGGATGGGTACGTCCTCCTCTCCCGTCACGGAGGCCGGGCTGTCGGACTGGATCCGCGGCCGCCTGCGGGAGCGGGGCCTGGAGGAGGTGGACACCATCGTGGCCTTCGGCCCCAACGCCGCCAACCCGCACTACGCGCCGCCGGCGGAGGGCTCGCGGAAGGCCGGCGCCGGCGAGGTGTTCCTGGTGGACCTGTGGGGACGCGAGGCCGGCGAGCCCCGGGCCGTCTTCGCCGACCAGACGTGGATGGGCGTCCTCGGGCCCGAGCCCGGGCGGGCCTTCCGGGAGGCGTGGGAGGCCGTCCGGGACGCCCGGGACGAGACGGTGCGCTTCGTGTCGGAGCGCTGGGAGGAGGGCCGCCCTCCCACCGGCGCCGAGGCCGACCGCGCCGCCCGGCGGGTGCTCGTGGAGCGGGGATACGAGGACGCCATCTTCCACCGGACCGGCCACGGGATGGACCGGGCGCTGCACGGCTTCGGTCCGAACCTGGACAGCGTGGAGACCCGGGACGAACGCCCCCTGACGGAGGGCGTCGGGTTCAGCGTGGAGCCCGGCGTCTACCTGGAGGGTGAGTTCGGCGTCCGCTCCGAGATCAACGTCCACATGACAGCCGACGGCCCCGAAGTGACGACGCCGCACGTGCAGGAGGAGCCCTGGACGGCCGGGTCCCGGGAGGAGGCGGGACCGTGAGGATCGAGTGGGAGAGAATCCGGGCCGAGACGGCCGATCCGTTCACCACGAGCCGCTCCACGAACACGGAGATCGAGCGTGTGTGGGTCCGGATCGTACACGGCGACGTCGAGGGATGGGGGGAGGCGGATCCCTCCCGCTACTACGGGGAGTCGGCCGGAACCGTGGAGGCGGCCCTGGCGGAGATGCGTCCCGCCGTGGAGGAGGCCGACGGCCCGGAGCCGATGCAGGCTCTCGAGCGGGAGCTGGACCGGAGGATCGGGGCGAACCGGGCGGCGAAGGCCGCCGTGGTCGCCGCCCTGCTGGACCTCCGGGGCAAGAGCCTCGGTGAGCCCCTGTGGCGCCTCTGGGGGCTCGATCCGGAGGAGGCGCCCCTCAGCTCCTTCACGGTGGGTATGGACGACCCGGAGGCCGTGGCCGAGAAGATCGACCGGGCCCCGGACTACCCCGTCCTCAAGGTGAAGCTGGGGGGCGACCGGGACGAGGAGATCCTGGCCGCCGTCCGCCACGCCGCCCCGGATCGCCGGATCCGGGTCGACGCCAACGCGGCCTGGTCGGCGAAGGAGGCGCTGTGGAAGATCCGCACCCTGGCGGACCACGGCGTGGAGTTCGTGGAACAGCCGCTGCCGCCGGAGGATCGCGAGGGGCTGCGGCTGGTCCGCGAGCGGTCGCCGCTCCCGGTGATCCTGGACGAGTCCTGCCGGACCGCCGCGGACGTTCCGGAGCTGGTGGGCCTGGCGGACGGGGTGAACATCAAGCTGGCGAAGTGCGGCGGACCCCTGGAGGCGCTCCGGGCCATCCACGCCGCCCGCGCCTGCGGCCTGCAGGTCATGATGGGGTGCATGCTGGAGACCAGCCTGGGCATCGCTCCGGCAGCGCACCTGGCGCCGCTCCTGGACCACGCCGACCTGGACGGGGCGGCCCTCCTGGGCGACGACCCCTTCCGCGGGCCCGGCATCGGCGACGACGGCCGGATCCGCGTCTCCGAGGAGCCGGGGCTGGGGATCGAGCGGGCCTGACCGGCGAGTCAGCCGGGCAGACGGGGCGTACGCGAACCCCCGCTGGCTGACCGGGTTCCCCGCTACAGCAGCGCTTCCGGGTCCCGGTCGATCTCCAGACGCCGGTCGCCGGACGGCTGGCCGTGTCGGGCGTCCAGGTAGCGGAGCACCGCCCCGATCGGCCCCGGCGCGTCGGACTTGAGCAGGAAGTGCCATCGCCAGCGGCCCCGCAGCCGCTCGATGGGGCAGGGAGCCGGCCCCACCACGTCCACGCCCTCCAGCCCCTGCTCCTCCACCAGGCTCCGGGTCCACCGCGTCAGCTCGTCCACCAGGGCCTCCACCGGCGCCGGCTCGGGCCCGCTCACCACCAGGTTGGCGAGCCTCCTGTGGGGCGGATAGCCCGGCAGCTCCCGGTCCTCGAGCTCCCGATCGGCGAAGCCCTCGTAGTCGTGCTCCACGGCGGCCTCCAGGGCGAAGTGCTCCGGGCGAGCGGTCTGCACCAGCACTTCGCCCGGCGTCTCCCCCCGCCCGGCGCGCCCGGCCACCTGCGAGAGGAGCTGGAAGGTGCGCTCGGAGGCCCGGAAGTCCGGCAGGTTCAGGCCCACGTCGGCGTTCACCACTCCCACCAGGGTGACGCCGGGCAGGTCCAGGCCCTTGGCGATCATCTGCGTGCCGAGCAGGACGTCCGCCTCGCCCTGCTTCACGCGCTCCAGGATCTTCTGGTGCGCCCACTTCGTGCTCGTGGTGTCCACGTCCATCCGGGCCACCCGCACCTCGGGGAAGATCTCACCCAGCCGGCGCTCCACCTGCTCCGTGCCGGCCCCGACGAAGCGGGGCTCCGGCTCGCCGCACTCGTCGCAGACCTCCGGCGCCGGCGCCTCGAAGGCGCAGTGGTGGCACGTCATCCGGTCTCGGCCCCGGTGGTAGGTGAGCGAGACGCTGCACCGGTCGCATTCCCACACCTTCCCGCATCCGGGGCACTGGACGAAGTTGCTGTAGCCGCGCCGGTTCAGGAGGAGGATGGACTGCTCGCCCCGCTCCAGCCGGTCCTCCAGGGCCGAGAGGAGCCGGGACGTGAAGAGCGTGGGCCCCGGCGGGGAGCCCTCCCGCGCGCCGGATCCCGCGTCGCCCTCGCCGGCACCGGCCCCGTCGTCCGCGGCCGACTCGTCGGTCAGGTCCACGAGCTCCACCTCCGGCAGGGGGTTGGGCGTCACCCGCTCCGGCAGCTCGAAGCCCCGGTATCGGCCGCGGCCGGCCAGGGCCCAGCTCTCCAGGGACGGCGTGGCCGATCCCAGGAGGCAGAGGGCGCCCTCCAGCCGGCAGCGCATCGTCGCCACGGCCCGGGCGTGGTAGCGGGGCGTGTCCGACTGCTTGTAGCTCCCCTCGTGCTCCTCGTCCACGACCACGGCCCCCAGGTCGCGGACCGGGGCGAACACCGCCGATCGTGCGCCCACGGCCACCGCCTTCCGCCCCTCCCGCAGGGCCTGCCACTCGTCGAACCGCTCCCCGGCGGACAGGCCGGAGTGCAGGACCGCCACCCGGTCGCCGAACCGGGCCCGGAAGCGGCGGACCGTCTGCGGGGTGAGCGAGATCTCGGGCACCAGGACCACGGCCCCCCGCCCCCGCTCGTTGACCAGCTCCTCCAGCACCTCCAGGTAGACCAGCGTCTTCCCGGAGCCGGTGACCCCCCGGAGGAGGGCCACGCCGGGGTCGTCGGCCGCCGCCTGCTCCCTCAGCCCGTCGATTACCTCCTGCTGGGCGTCCGTGGGCGTCAGAACCGGCCGATCCGGGGTCTCCCGGCCGCCGTAGGGGTCCCGCTCCACCCGCTCCTCCACGATCTCCGCCACGTCGCGCTCCGCCAGCCCGCGGACCACGGATCGGCTGAACCCCAGGTGACTCTCCAGGTGCGCCACGGTGGCCTCGCCTCCCAGGGCCTCCAGCACCTCGTAGGCCTCCTGCTGCCGGTCGGCGCGGCCGAAGGCCTCCTCCCGCGCCTGCAGCGTCGGAAGCTCCCGGGTGAGGCGCACCACCTGCCGGGTCTGCTCGGGATCGGTGGTCTCCGGCGACTCCTCCTCGACGGTGACCAGGCCCCGGTCCCGGAGTCCACGGACCACGGGCCAGATGGCCGACACGCCGGTGTCGCTCCTCAGCGTCGTGACGAGGAGCCCGTCGCGGGCGCGGTCCAGGCGCTCCAGGACGCGGGTCTGCCCCTCCGGGAGCTCCGATCCGGCGTCCAGGTCGGCGTCCGACGCGACCCGCACCCGGAAGGAGGACTCCGAGAACAGGCCCGGCGGCAGGGCCGCGCGGAGCACGAGACCCGGGGGAGCCACGTAGTAGCGGGCCACCCACCTGCAGAGCTCCAGCAGGGATCCGGGGAGGAGGGGCTCCGGGTCCAGCGCGTCGATGACGGCGCGCACGTCCGACAGCTCCGTCTCCTGTTCCAGGGAGTCCACCATCCCCACCAGCTTCCGGGGACCGAAGGGCACCAGCACCCGGGAGCCGGGGCGGACCCGGTCGCGGAGGCCGGCCGGAATGCGGTACACGAAGGTCTGCCGCAGCGGCTTGGGCAGGGCGACCTGGCAGTACGTCGGCTCGTCCATCGTGGCGACCCGGTCGTGCGGGGCTGGCGGGGAGGGGAAGGAGGGCGGAGCGGCAGCCTCCATTCTACCGGGCCGCCTCACCCGGGTGCCAGCCTCGGGGAGGCGCGCTCCAGGCGAGCGCTGCCGGAGAGGTCGGACACTTCTTGATCGCCCGGAGTATGAGAGGTAGAATCGGCCAAACCGAGGAGGTTGTCCCCCGAGCATGAATTGTCTGACGCTCAACGCCTCGTACGAGCCGCTGACGCTCGTGCCGGTCGAGCGAGCGATCCGTCTCGTGATCGACGAGAAGGCGGTTCCGCTGGAGGTGGACGAGGACCGGCCGTACCGGTCCGAGGACCTGGAGATGTCGGCGCCGGTGGTCATCCGGCTCGTCCGGTACGTCCACGTGCCGCGCCGCTTCCGCCGCCAGGTGACGAACACCTTCCTGTTCGCCCGGGACGAGTATCGCTGCCAGTACTGCGGCCGCCACAAGAGCGATCTCGGCTACCGGGAGTCGCTCACCCGCGACCACGTCGTGCCCAGGTCCCGCGGGGGAGGGAACGACTGGGAGAACGTGGTGGCGGCGTGCAGCCGCTGTAACCGGACCAAGGGCGACCGGCTTCCCCGGGAGTGCGGCATGGAGCTGCGCACGGACCCCCGGGAGCCGAACCACGTCCAGCTGGAGTGGAAGGTCCGGAAGGTGACCCCGACACAGGCCAAGTACATCGCCATGTTCTACGGCGAGGAGGTCCTCTCGGCGCTCACGCGCTGAGCGGCCCCCTGACGGCGCGGTCGGTCCGCCCCGTCCGTGCGGTCAGGACCCTGCCCGGGGCGCGTGACATCCGGGAAACCTGGTGTTTCTCCGGGCCCGGCCTCCGGGCGCACCTCCCACCCGTCAACCCCTCGAATCCATGGGCATCGGCAACCTCGGCCTCACCGAGATCCTGGTCCTCGCCGTCCTGGTGCTGGTGTTCTTCGGCCCCCAGCGGCTGCCGGAGATCGCACGGGGGCTGGGAAAGGCCATGCGCGAGTTCAAGAAGGGGATGAACGAGGTCCAGCGGGAATTCGAGGAGCTGGAGCGGCAGCAGCGCGAGAGCCGGAGCGAGGAGGAGCGGGCCCGGTCGCGGAAGTCGCGCCCGCAGGCCGGCGAGAAGGTCCGGCCGCCCGGTCAGGCCGGCGAGGAGGCCGATGACGGAATCCCCACGTTCGGCGGTGGACGGCAGGGCGAGGAGGCCGGCCAGGGGACGGCGGGGCAGGCTCCCGAGCCGGTGGATCGGCCGGAGGCCCGGGAAGCCGACGCTGCCGGGACCGCGGGGGACGACGGGGGAGCGGAGCCCGCGCAGGAGGAGGGCGAGTCCGCCCCCCCCGGGGAGGTCGGATCCGACCCGGACGCCGGAGCCACGACCGGAGCAGACGACGAGGACGACGTCGAGGAGGAGAAGCGTGACGGATAGCGAGGCGCCCGCCGGCGCCGGCGCGACGCGGAGGGCGGCGGCCGGACGCGGCGAGCTGCCGGACTTCGAGATGGAGCGCTGGCAGTCGCGGCACGAGCATCACGTCGACTACAACCTCTCGGACAGCGGCGCGCACCCCTTCACCCTGGACGAGCTCCTGCGGGAGACGGGCGCCGGCGTGGGCGACCAGCTCCTGGGCTACGTCCAGACGAACGGGACCGTCCCCCTCCGGGAGCGCATCGCCCGCCTCTACGACGATGCGGGGCCGGAGAACGTGCTCGTCACCACCGGCGGGGCCGAGGCCAACTTCCTGGCGCTCTGGGAGCTGGTCTCCGCCGGCGACCGCGTGGTCTTCCAGCTCCCCACCTACGGACAGACGCCGGGCCTCGCGCGGTGGCTCGGCGCCGAGGTGGACAGCTTCCGCCTGGAGGAGGGCCGCGGATGGCAGGTGGCGCCCGGCGCCGCCCGGGAGGCCATCACGTCGGACACCCGCCTGGTGGTGGTCACGAACCCCAACAACCCGACGGGGGCGCGCCTCTCGGCGGAGACGCGGGAGGAGATCGTCGACGCGGCCGCCGACGCCGGCGCCTGGATCCTCTCCGACGAGGTCTACCGGGGCGCGGAGCTGGACGGGCGGGAGACCGCGAGCCTGTGGGGCGAGTACGGTCGCGTGATCGTGACCCACTCGCTGTCGAAGGCCTACGGCCTGCCGGGCCTCCGACTGGGCTGGCTCGCCGGCCCCGAGGAGGCCATCGAGCGGCTGTGGGGGCGAAAGGACTACACGAGCATCGCCCCGGCGGCGCTCTCGGATCGGCTGGCCGCCGCCGCTCTCGACCCGGAGCACCGGCCGGCGGTCCTGGAGCGGACGCGGGAGCTCCTGCAGGAGAACCTCGACCGCCTCACGGGATGGCTCGACCGGCGACCGGAGCTCTTCGCGTACCGGGAACCCGAGGCCGGCGCCATCTGCTTCGTCCGCTATCGCATGGACGTGAACTCCACCGAGCTGGCCGACCGCCTCCGCCGCGAGAAGAGCGTCCTCCTGGTCCCGGGCGACCAGTTCGGGATGGACGGCTACCTGCGGATCGGGTTCGGAAACCCGTCCTCGGAGCTGGAGTCGGCCCTGGACCGGGTCGGCGCGCTGGTGGAGGAGATCGCCGGTCGCGGGTAGACGACCGATCGACGCCGTCGTACGGCCGCCCCCGGCGCCGCGAGGCGCGGACTCCGGGGCCTCCGTCTGGTCCGAATGATGCGTCCTTGAACGGTCCCCTCGAGGGACCGACGGACGCCCTTTTCCTCAGCTCAGACACCGCAACGGGAGGCGGACGATGGCACGCTATTCCCTGCCCGATCTTCCCTACGACTACGACGCGCTGGAGCCCCACATCGACGAGCAGACGATGCGGCTCCATCACGACAAGCATCACCAGGGCTACGTGGACGGCGCCAACGCCGCTCTCGACGCCCTGGAGAGCGCCCGCGATAGCGGCGACTACGGCACCGTGAAGAAGCTCTCCCGGGACCTGGCGTTCAACGCGTCGGGCCACCTCCTGCACTCCGTGTTCTGGCCGAACATGGCGCCGGAGAGCGAGACCGGTGAGCCGGGTCGCCGCCTGGCCTCCCAGCTCGAGGACGACTTCGGCGGCGTCGAGAAGTTCAAGGACCACTTCAGCGCCGCGGCCAAGGGCGTCGAGGGCAGCGGCTGGGGCATCCTGGCCTGGGAGCCGGAGGGCGAGCAGCTGCTCGTGCTCCAGGCCGAGAAGCACCAGAACCTCACCGCCCAGGGCGTGACGCCGATCCTGGTGCTGGACGTGTGGGAGCACGCCTACTACCTGAACTACCAGAACAACCGCGGCCAGTACGTGGACAACTGGTGGAACGTCGTGAACTGGAACGACGTCTCCGAGCGTCTCCGGAAGGCCCGCGGCTGACGCGCGGCGCCTGATCGATCCGGTTCCCGGTGGCCCGGAGGCGGGCCCGCCGGGACCGTGAGGTGAGAGTCAGCGGCCGGTCCCCCCACCGGGGATCGGCCGCTTTCTTCGTAGACCGGGGACGCTGCGGACGGTGAGATGAGGGGTCGTTGACCGCCGCACCCGGGAGCCGAACGCGGTCAGACCTCCTCGTCGCCGAGGGCGATCCCCAGCTCCCGGGCCGTCTGCACCACGTCGCCGTCCGGGGAGACGTACTTCTTCTGCTGGATGGCTTCTTCCATCGGCATGTGGGTGATGCCGTCGTCCCGGAGTCCGACCATACAGCCGATGTGGTCCTCGGCGATGCAGCGGACCGCGGCGGTTCCGAAGCGGAGGGCGATGAGCCGGTCGTAGGGGCTGGGCGTGCCGCCGCGCTGGAGGTGCCCGAGAACCAGCGATCGGGTCTCCTTGCCGGTGTGTTCGGCGATCTCCTCGGCCACCACCTGGCCGATGCCCCCCAGGCGGGTCTGGGTGACCTCGCCGGACGGCACCTCCTTGGTCACGGCCTCCTCGCGGCCCTCGTGCCGGGCCCCCTCGGCTACGCACACCACGGCGAAGTCCCGCCCCCGGCGCTGGCGCTCCCGGATCTTCTCGCACACCGCCTCGATGCGGAAGGGGATCTCGGGGATGAGGACCACGTCGGCGGTCCCGGCCACCCCGCTGTACAGGGCGATCCACCCGGCGTCCCGGCCCATGACCTCCACGACCATCACCCGTTCGTGCGCCTCCGCCGTGGTGTGGACCTTGTCGATGGCCTCGGTGGCGGTCTCGACGGCGGTGTGGAACCCGAAGGTGAAGTCGGTGCCCGCCACGTCGTTGTCGATGGTCTTGGGCACGCCCACCACGGGCATGCCCTTCTCGGCGAGCCGCTGCGCGAGCCGCAGGCTGCCGTCGCCGCCGATGGCCACGAGGCAGTCGAAGCCGCGGTCGTGAAAGGCCTCCACGACCTCGTCGGAGCGGTCGCGGCGGTCCACGACCTCGCCTTCGCTGAGGACGGGCCACTCGAAGGGATTGCCCCGGCTCGTGGTGCCCAGGATCGTGCCGCCCAGGAAGGTGATGCCCCGCACGCGGTCGCGGGTGAGGGCCACCACCTCCCCCTCCTCCCCGCGCAGGAGGCCGGCGTACCCGTCCTCGATGCCGTAGACCTCCCAGCCGCGCTGGATCGCGGCCAGGACGACGGCCCGGATCACGGCGTTCAGGCCGGGGGCGTCCCCGCCTCCGGTGTTGACGGCGATCCTCTTCGTCGTCTGATCTGCCATGGCTGGCTCCTCGGGTCCGCTTCGGCAGGGTCCGCCCGGCTAACTTCGCGCCGCGAGGGCCGTGCGCCAACGGCCGGGCGGGGCGCGCATCCACGGAGCGGCAGGACCGGAACACTTTTCGCACGATCGAGGTACCGATCGGCCGCGGCCCCACCAGGCACGGGAGCTCCGGATCGACGGCGCGGGGCCGGCAACCCGAAATCAGCGCACGGTGTCACGATGTCGAACGGCGGCAGCATTCTGGACTCGATTCAGGGCCTGTTCTCGTCCTCCGGTGGGGGCGGGAGCCGCGAGGCCAGGGGACGTGAGAGCGATCCCCTGCGCCAGCGGCTGGAGCGGGTCGAGCAGATCCACTCCGGCGTCGAGATGGCGTCCAACGCCCTGGCCGACGGGATGAAGGAGCTCCGCCGTGAGTCGAAGGAGGTCGCCGACGCGGTCCTGAGCTCGGCGCGGGCTCGCGTTCCGGAGGAGAGGGCCGAGGACACCCGGGAGGGCACCGCGAACCGGGAGATCCTCGAGGACCTCTCGCGCTGCGTCGACGCACTGGAGGATCTCCACTACCGGCTCCTCCAGGTCGAGGTGCACCCGGAGGTCCAGTCGGACGAGGAGCGGCAGCAGGCCGCCGACCGCGCCCGCGAGGCCGTGGGGCACGCCCGCGAGGTGGCCGACGCCCTCACCGAGGCCCCGGCGGCCTGAGTCGACTCCCCGCGGCACCGATCCCCGCAGCCTCCGTCCCACCGTCATCACCGTGAGCATCGCGAGCGACGCCTCCCCGAACGAACCGTCCGCCGGGGTCCTCCTCCTGGACCTGGACGGGACCCTCATCGACTCCTCCGAGCTCATCCTGGCTTCCTACCGCCACACGATGCGCGAGCACCTGGGCGAGGTGCCGCCGGACTCGGAGTGGCTGGAGGGCATGGGCAAGACCCTGCGGGTGCAGCTCCGCCGCTTCGCCTCCTCCGAGGAGGAGGCCGAGGCCATGGTCGAGACCTACCGGGAGCACAACCACCGGGTCCACGACCGCCTGGTGCGGACCTTCGGGGAGGTGAGCGAGACCCTGGACGGCCTGCATCGCCGCGGGGTGCCCATGGGAATCGTCACGAGCAAGGCCCGTCGGGGCGTGGAGATGGGAATGGAGGCCTGCGGTCTGGATCCGGGGTGGTTCCGGACCGTGGTCACCGCCGACGACGTGGAGCGGCCGAAGCCCCACCCGGAGCCGGTGCTCCTGGCCCTCCGAAACATGGAGTCCGGTGCCGGCGGCCGGCCGGACCCGGCCGCGACGACGTTCGTCGGCGACAGCATCCACGACCTGAGGGCGGGCCGGGCGGCGGGCGTGAAGACCGCCGCTGCACTGTGGGGGCCGTACGGACGGGAGGAGCTGGGCCCGGGCGAGCCGGACCACTGGCTGGAGAGCGTCCGGGAGCTGGAGGCGCTGGTCCACCCCTGATCCCCCGGGCCGGCGCTCCCGGCCCGGCCTCGCCCGGCCAGGGCTAGACGCCGGCCGTGACCTCGTCGGCGTCCTCGGCCCGCTCGGCCCGGTCCACCTCCGACGCCGCGGCGAAGCGGAGCCTCCCACCGTCGAGCTCGGCTTCGCGGAAGGCCAGGGCCATGACCTCGTCCAGGGACTCCACCAGCTGGAAGGTGACCTCCTCGCGCACCTGGTCGGGCAGCTCCTCCAGGTCGCCCTCGTTCTCCGCCGGGAGGATCATCTCGCGGATCCCGGCGCGGACGGCCCCCAGCACCTTCTCCTTCACCCCGCCGATGGGCAGGACGCGTCCGGTGAGGGTGATCTCGCCGGTCATGGCGATGTCGTGACGCACCGGGTGGCCGCCCAGGGCGCTCACCAGCGCCACCGTCATGGCCAGGCCCGCGGAGGGACCCTCCTTGGGGACGGCGCCGGCCGGCACGTGGACGTGGATCTCCCGCTTGTCCAGGTCCTCTTCGTCGATGTCCAGCTCGTCGGAGTGCGTGCGGGCGTAGGTGAGGGCGGCGCGGGCGCTCTCCTTCATGATATCGCCCATCTGGCCCGTGAGGACCAGGTCGTCCTTGCCCTCCATGATGCTGGCCTCCACCAGCATGATGTCGCCGCCGGCCGGCGTGTAGTAGACGCCGGTGGCGACGCCGACGGTGTCCCGCTCGAGCTTCTCCTCGGGGTGCACCTTGGGCTGGCCCAGGAGGTCCCGCAGGTCGTCGGGACCGACGTCGAGCCGCTCGGCCTCGCCCGCCGCGATGCGGCGCGCGGTCTTGCGGGCCAGGCTCCCGAGCTCCCGCTCCAGGTTCCGGACCCCGGCCTCCCGGGTGTGCTCGGTGACGATCTTCAGGATGGTCTCGTCCGGCACCTCGAGCTCGTCCTCCGAGAGCCCGGCGCTCCGGAGCTGGCGGGGCAGCAGGTAGCGGCGGGCGATCTGCAGCTTCTCGCGCTCGGTGTAGCCGCGGAACTCGATGTCCTCCATGCGGTCCAGGAGCGGCCCGGGGATCTGCCCCTTCACGTTGGCCGTGGCGATGAAGAGCACCTCGGAGAGGTCGAAGGGCACGCTCAGGTAGTGGTCCACGAAGGAGTCGTTCTGGGCCGGGTCCAGCACTTCCATCAGGGCCGCCGCCGGGTCGCCCTGGAAGGAGACGCCGAGCTTGTCGATCTCGTCCAGGAGGAAGACCGGATTGCGGGTCCCCGCGCGCTTCAGCCCCTCCACGATGCGGCCGGGCATGGCGCCCACGTAGGTGCGCCGGTGGCCGCGGATGTCGGCCTCGTCCCGGGCGCCGCCCAGGGAGACGCGCACGTACTCCCGGTCCATGGCCTCGGCGACGGACCGGGCGATGGACGTCTTGCCCACGCCGGGAGGTCCGACGAAGAGCAGGGTGGATCCGGATCCCTCCTCCTCGTCCTCGAAGCTCCGCTCCGGCGTGCCGTCGGCCTCCGGTCCGCCGTTCTCCCGCTCCTTCAGCTTCCGGACGGCCAGGAACTCCAGCACCCGGTCCTTCACGTCCTGCAGGCCGTAGTGGTCCCGGTCCAGGATCTCGGCGGCGTGCTCCAGGTCCAGGCGGTCGTCGGTGCTCTCGTTCCACGGCAGGTCGGCCATGGTCTCCAGGTACGTGCGGATGACCTGGGCCTCGGAGGACTCCCGCTGGACGCGCTCCAGGCGCCGGAGCTCCCGCTCGACCTCCTCGCGGGCCTCCTCCGGGAGGTCCTTCTCCTGCAGGCGCTCGCGCAGCTCCTCGATCTCCTGGCTCTCGGCGTCCTCGCCGAGCTCCTTCTGGATCGCCTTGAGCTGCTCGCGGAGGTAGACCTCACGCTGCCGCTCGCCCAGCTCCTCCTGCACCTGGCTGCGGATCTGCTCCTGCGCCTCGGCGCGGGAGATCTGCTTCTGCAGGTGGACCAGCAGCTTCCGGAGGCGATCCTCCACGGAGAGCGTCTCCAGGAGCTCCTGCTTGTCGGCCACCTCGAGCTCCGTGTAGAAGGCCACCACGTCGGCCAGCTCGCCGGGCCGGGACACGCCGCCCAGCAGGTGGTCGATGACCTCCTTCGGGACGCCCCGCATGCGGCTCAGCTCGGTGGCCCGGTCGCGGACCTCCTGGAACAGGGCGGGGAGGGGCGAGTCCTCCTCGTCCTCGTCCAGGGGCTCCATGTCCTGCATGGGCCGGCAGACGGCCTCCAGGTACCCGTCGCGCTCGGCGAACTCCAGAACGGCGCCGCGGCTCTCGCCCTGGACGACCATCTGCGTGCCTCCCGGCACCCGCTGCATCTGCGAGATGCTGCAGATGGTGCCGACCTCGAAGAGGATCTCCGGGTCCGCCTCCTCGATGTCCGCGTCGTGCTGGGAGACGGCCAGGACCATCTCGTCGCCGTCCATGGCGGCCTCGATGGCGCGCAGCGTCTTGTCGCGGCCGGCCGCGATGGGAGCGGCCACCGACGGGAAGACCACGGTGCCCCGGAGGGGGATCACCGGCAGGCGGAGTCGCCGCTCCTCGCTCAGGTCCGGCGTCTCCTCCCCCGGCTCGTCCGTGGCCTCCAGGTCCGGGAGTCCGTCCCCCGGCTCCTGGATCTCGAACTCGTCCGGAGACGGGAGGTCCGTCTCGTCGTGCTGGTCGTCAGTCATCTATCCCGTGGGTCGCGTGGCGGCGGGCCGAGTCTCGGGGCCGAACCCCGTCGCCGAGCTCCGTCGGCCCGCCCGATAGCGTCCGTCTGCGAGTGTCCGAGCGGGGACTAGAGGTGCACGATTCGCGCCGCACGTGAGGGCCCTCAGGCGACCGGGGGCGCGTCAATGTGGCAGGGTGGAGCGGGGTCCCCCGGGCCGGAGGTCCGCCGGCCGCGCGGGTCCCGGGGATCGGCCCGTCACTACGGCATCGCTGCCAGGGCGGCCCGGTTGTCCTCCACGGTGTTGTAGAAGTGTGGCGAGAAGCGGACGCATCCCGGCCGGGCGTCGACGATGATGTCCTCCTCCGCCAGGGCTGCCACGGCCTCGTCCGGGGCGGGATGGCGCGCCAGCACCAGGGCGGAGCGCTCCTCCGGGTCCGGGGCCGTCCGCAGCTCGTAGCCGGCGGAGCGGAGGCGGTCGGCCAGGTCGGCGGCCAGGAACCGGTTTCTCCTGCGGATTCGGGGGATCCCGGCCTCGCGCACGATCTCCAGACCCCCGGCGGCGGTGAACGCGGCGCCCACGGCCGGCGTGCCCATCTCGAAGCGGCGTGCCCCGGCCCGGGGCTTCGCCCGGCGGGGGTCGAAGTCGAACTGGTCCCGGACGCCGAACCAGCTCAACGTCGTGGGCTCCAGGCGCTCGGACAGGCCGGGGCGCACCCAGAGGTAGGCGAGACCGGGACCGCCCAGGAGCCACTTGAGGGCCCCGGAGACCAGCAGGTCCACGCCCCATCCCGGTGCGTCGACGGGGAGCTGGCCGTTGGACTGGTAGGCGTCCACCAGGAGCAGGGCGCCGTGGTCGTGGCACAGCCCGGCCAGCGCCTCCACGTCCTGGATCGCGCCGGTGGTGAAGAAGACGTGGGACGTGGCCACCAGGGCGGTGCGCCCGTCCACGGCCTCCGCGAACCGATCCAGGGGAACGCGGATCCCGTCCGGGCTCTCCACGATCTCGACCTCGACCCCCTGGCTCCGCCGGCTCAGGAACTGGTACGGGACCGTGGGGAAGTCCAGCTCGGTCGTCACCACCCGCGGCCGCTCGCCGAAGTCCAGGGCACCGGCCACGGCCGTCAGGGCCCCCGACACGCTGGGCATGAGGGCCACCTGGCCGCGGTCCCCGCCGACGGTGGCGGCGAACCCCGCGCGGACCTCGTCGAGCCGTTCGAGCCACCGGTCGTACCACGCCGCGGCGCCGAGCTCGTGCCAGTCGCGCTCGAAGCGCCTCCTGAGCTCCACCGAGCGCCGGG
>CANPVF010000030.1 GCA_947581645.1 Candidatus Caribbeanibacter nitroreducens
GTCCATCCCGCTCGGCCCGTCCACGGCCGCCACGGGCACCTCCAGGGCGTTGGCCCGCTCGATGTACTCCGCCTGCGGGGACCGCGGGGCGCCCCGGACGCCGGTCCCCAGGATCCCGTCCAGGATCACGGCGGCGCCGGAGCAGGCCTCCTCCATGCGTTCCGCCGGCAGGAGCTCGATGTCCCACCCGCGGAGGACGTCGGGCTCCGGGGGAGCGCTTCCGCACTGCACCGCCCGCACCGGGCGCCCCCAGGCCGAGAGGGTGCGCAGGGCCACCAGGGCGTCGGCGCCGTTGTGGCCGCTCCCGGCCAGGGCGACCACGGGTCCGTCGGGAACCAGATCCGCCACCTGGTGGGCGATCTCGCGGCCGGCGCTCTCGATGAGCCCCCGCTCCGGAATCGCCCCGCTCTCCACGGCGCGCCGGTCCATCTCCGCCATCTCCTCGGCGGTGGGGAGCCAGACCTCACGGGCCCCGAGGGGCGGCTCACCGGCGCCCTCGCCTGCTGCTCCGGGTGTCACGCTACCGGTAGGAGGGCGAGACGTCGCGTCCGAAGCTGATCTCGCCGTCGTCGATCCGGAGGTTGAATCCGCACTCCGGATTGGAGCAGACCCAGGCCTTGTACCGAAGCGCGGCCCCGTCCTCGCCCTCCGCCGAGAGGGGGAGGAGAGACCCGTTTCGGCATCTCAGGCACTCGGTCCAGTCCCCGGACGCGTCCATGCTCGGCTCCTCCGCGATGCTCGCCTGTCGAACGGCTAGAGACTCGTCAAAGGCTCGTCGCCCGCCCGGGAAGGGCCCGGGCCCAGGGATAGTCCTCGTCGAAGACTTCCTCGAAGCTGTAGACGCCCTCGAAGTCCTCGCGGCTGTCGGTGGGACGGGTGATCAGGACATCGTGCTCCACCAGGAGGTAGACGATGTCCCCGAGGTCGGACGTGGAGTGCACGCCCCAGTGCTCCAGAACGGTCCGTGACATGAGGCCGAAGGTGTCCAGCGCCAGCTGGCGGACGGCCTCGGCCAGCTCGGCGCCCTCCAGGTGGCGCGGCGTCTCGAGCTCCCCGAGACGGCGGTGGAGGGCGGTGAGGACGAAGAGGTACGCGGCACGGTCGTACTGCGGCTGGTGCCGCCGGATGCGCTCGATGGCCTCCTCCAGTGAAACGTCTGTCAGCGGTGTGCTCATGAGTCCCGTCTCGAAGCCGTTCCAGCCCGTGCTCTCCGTCTCTTTCCCGTGAGGGCATTCCGCGTTCGACCCTGCCGGCGTCGGGGCGGAATGTAGATCGCGCCGATTTTCGCAGTCAAGGCGGGGGCGAAACCGTGGCAGGCGAAATCCTCCCCCCGACCGCCGGCCCCCTCGGGGGCTTCCGAAGTTCTCGCCTGCGCCGCTCCCCGGTCGCCACGCGGGCGTCGACCGCGCATGTGAGCGTCCGTCAGGGACCGGCTACCTTGAGGCCCGCTCCGGTCGACGCGACCCACGCAACTCACCCGAATGACGGCGCCCCTCGCCACGTCCACCTGGCCTCTCCGCCCCGGGGGAGAATCTCCACCCCGTGTCTCGCCGGGGGCGCGACCACCCGTCGAGGCATGACGGGCGCGGCCGCCTCCAGCCCCGAGGGCCTGACGACCGGGATGGTGGTCGTCTTCGGCGTCACGGCGGTGGCCCTGGCGCTCTTCGTCTCCAGCAGGATCCGAATCGACGTGAGCGCCGTGCTGGTGATGGTGCTCCTCATACTCCTGGAGCCGTGGACCCGGATCACTCCGGAGCTCGGCCTCTCCGGGTTCGCCAACCCGGCGACCCTGACCGTGCTGGCCATGTTCGTGCTGAGCGAAGGGGTACGTCGCACCGGAGTGATCCGCGCCGTCGGCCGGAAGCTCATCCAGCTCACCGGCGACGACGAGTCGAAGCAACTGGCGGCCACGATCGGCCTCGCCGGCCCCCTGGCCGGCTTCGTCAACAACACGCCCGTCGTGGCGATCCTGATGCCCATGGTCGTGGACATCGCGGAGAGGACGAAGACCTCTCCCTCGCGCCTGCTGATCCCCCTGTCGTACGCTGCGATGCTGGGCGGCATGCTCACCGTGATCGGTACGTCGACGAACATCCTGGCCAGCGACATCTCCGGACGGCTCCTGGGCCGCCCGTTCACCATGTTCGAGTTCACCGCGCTCGGGGCCCTCGTGCTCGTCACGGGGGGAGCCTATCTGCTGACGGTGGGCCGGCATCTCATCCCGGAGCGGATCCGTCCGGGCGAGGGGCCGGAAGAGCTCTTCGCGCTGGCCGACTACCTGGGCGAGGTGAAGGTGGGGGAGGAGTCGGCGCTGGCCGGCCTCCCGGTGAACGAGATCGGCCGGGAGACGGGACTGGACGTCACCGTCCTGCGGATCGTTCGGGGCGACCGGGAACTCAGGGGGATCCTGGGGAACCGTCGTGTCCGCGCCGGCGACTCCCTGCTGGTTCGCGCCAACTCCGGGACCCTGGCGGAGCTCCTCGAGGTCGACGGCGTCACGGCTCCGGAAGCCGGGAACCCGCCGCTGCCGCCTCGCAGCCGCGGCGACGGGACGGCGCACGAGGGGGACGAGACGGAAGAGGCGACCCCCCTCCGCCTCGTGGAGGTCGTCGTCCTGCCGGACACGTCCCTGACGGACCGGACCCTCGAACAGCTGCGGTTCCGTCAGCGGTACGGAGGCTCCGTGCTCGGAATCCGCCGGCGTGGACGACTCGTCGATCGCAAGCTGTCCGAGGTCGCGCTGCAGGGGGGCGATGCCCTCCTGATCGAAGCCGACCCGGACACGGTGGAGCGCCTCGCGACCGACCGGAATCTGATCCTGGGGCAGGACGTGGATCGCCCCGACTACCGGACATCCCGGGTGGTGCCGGCCCTGGCGATCGTGGCGGCCGTGGTCTCGCTGGCCGCCCTGGGCGTCCTGCCCATCGTCATCGCGGCCCTCGCCGGCATGGTGGCCATGGTCCTCACCGGGTGCCTGGATGCGTCCGAGGTGTACGAGGCGGTGGACTGGAACGTGATCTTCCTGCTCGCCGGAGTGATCCCGCTGGGTATCGCCCTCGAGCGCAGCGGAGGCGCGGCGTTCCTGGCCGAGCTCCTGATCCCGCTGGCCGACGTGGTCCCGGTGCTGCTGTTCGCCGGGGCGTTCTACATGATCACCGCGATCCTGACCGAGGTCCTGACCAACGTCGCCAGCCTGGTCCTCATGGCACCGATCGCGGTGGACATCGCCGGGCGGGTGGGGGGCGACCCCTTCTCCTTCCTCCTGCTGGTGACCTTCGCCGCGAGCTGCTCCCTGATGACGCCCGTGGGCTACCAGACGAACCTGATGATCTTCGATGCCGGGGGGTATCGCTTCTCGGACTTCCTCCGCGTCGGCGTCCCCCTGCAGATCCTGCTCGCCGTGGTGACCTCCGTCGGGATCGCGGTCATCTGGGGGTTCTGAGTCCCGCTCTCCCCGTCAGGGGAGCTCGGCGTCCGGCACGAGCACCGCCTCCCCCGTCGAGCGGAGCTCCGCCCGGCCGGAGGTGGCGTCCTGCAGCCGGCGGCGGAGCGCCTCCACGCCGTCCTCCGGCACGTCCACCACCAGCGTGGCCCGGTCGCCGTACCGCTCGTCCCTCCTCACCGCCGCCGACGCCTCCACGGCGCGCATCACGGCCCCGGTGTCGTCGTAGGCGTACTCCACCTCCATGCGGCGCCCGGGCCGGCACCTGGTCGACGTCAGTCCGGAGAGGGCCTCTTCCGCCGCGTCGCCGTACGCCCGTGCCAGGCCTCCCGTGCCCAGCTCCGTGCCCCCGAACCAGCGGACCACCACGACGGCGGCATCGAAGAGTCCCGCCCCCTCGATGGCCGTGAGGATGGGGCGGCCCGCGGTGCCGGAGGGCTCACCGTCGTCGTCCCACCGGGCGTCGCCCCGGACGGGGCGAATGGCGTAGCAGTGGTGCGTGGCGTCGTGATGGCGGGAGCGGGACTCCTCCCGGGCCCGCCGGGCGGCCGCGTCGTCCCGGGCGCGGAAAGCCCGGGCCAGGAAGCGCGACCCCTTCACCCGGATCTCGGCCCGGCTCTCGCCGTCCGGGATCCGGAAGGAGCCGCCGGGCGTCAGTCGCCGTCGGCCGCCGTGAAGGCGGCGTCCTGGCCCACGGCTCCGGACTCGGCGCCGCCGAAGGGGCCGCCCTCCTCGTAGAGGGGGAAGGCGGAGCAGAGGTCGTCCACGGCGCCGCGCACGCTCTCCCGGACGTCCTCGTCGTCCGGGGCCCGCAGCACCCGGTCGATGAGCTCCGCCACGCGACGCATGGCGTCGGTGCCCATCCCCCGCGTGGTGAGCGCCGGGGTACCGATCCGGACGCCGGAGGTGACGAAGGGCGAACGGCTCTCGAAGGGCACCGTGTTCTTGTTCAGCGTGATGCCGGCCGCCTCCAGCGACTCCTCGGCCTTCTTCCCCGTGAGGTCGGGATCGAACTCCCGCAGGTCCACCAGGATCAGGTGCGTGTCGGTCCCGCCGGAGACCAGGCCGTAGCCGCGCTCGGCCATCTCCTCGCCCAGCACCCGGGCGTTCTCCACCACCTGCTCCGAGTACGACTCGAAGTCGGACGTGGCGGCCTGCTTCAGGCACACGGCCTTGGCGGCCACCACGTGCATCAGCGGGCCGCCCTGCGTGCCCGGGAAGAGCGACTTGTCGATGGCCCCGGCGTGCTGCTCGCCGCAAAGCACCATCCCGCCCCGGGGCCCTCGCAGCGTCTTGTGGGTGGTGGTGGTCACCACGTCGGCGTGGGGCACCGGCGAGGGGTGGACGCCGGCGGCCACCAGCCCGGCGAAGTGGGCCATGTCCACCAGGAGGGTCGCGCCGGCGTCGTCGGCGATCTCGGCGAACTCCTCGAAGGGCAGCTCCCTCGGGTAGGCGCTCCACCCGGCGACGATCATCTCCGGGTCCTGCTCGTCGGCCAGCTCCGCCAGGGCGTCCACGTCCACGCGCCCGTCCGACTCCCGCACGCCGTAGGAGTGCACGTCGTAGAGGCGACCGCTGAAGTTCACGCCGGCGCCGTGGGTCAGGTGGCCGCCGTGGGAGAGGTCCATGCCCAGGATGGTGTCGCCGGGCTCCAGGAAGGCGAAGTAGGCCGCCATGTTGGCCTGGGCCCCCGAGTGGGGCTGCACGTTGGCGTGCTCGGCACCGAAGAGGTCGCAGGCCCGCCGCCGCGCCAGCTCCTCCGCCGTGTCCACGTGCTCGCAGCCGCCGTAGTACCGCTTTCCGGGGTAGCCCTCGGCGTACTTGTTGGTGAGCACGGAGCCGGTGGCCTCGAGCACCGCCGGCGAGGTGAAGTTCTCGCTGGCGATCAGCTCCAGGTTCTCTCGCTGGCGCTCCACTTCGCTCCGCACGGCCCGGAAGACCTCCGGGTCGGCGGCCTGGAGCGGGGACTCCGGCGTCGGGTCTCGGTCGCTGGGCACGTTCGCCTCCCTGTCGGGTCCGTCGGGCGGGCTCGGTCGGTCCGGCTCGCTGCGCCGCGCTACACGTGGATGCGCTTGCCGCCCGGGCGGTAGCTCCGGTGCAGCGACGAGACGGCGTCCACCCGCTTCTGCGCCAGCCGGTCGGCCGCCTCTGCGGAGGTCATGTCGTGCCGATCGGCCAGGTCGTAGACCTGCAGCAGCGTCTGATAGATCTCGCCGGCCTTCCGCTTCGACCGCTCCAGGCTCCAGTCGGCCACCTCGGAGTAGACGTTGATCAGCCCCCCGGCGTTGATCACGTAGTCCGGCGCGTAGACGATGCCCCGCTCCTCCAGGAGCTCCGCGTGCTCCTCGCGGTCCAGCTGGTTGTTGGCGGCGCCGGCCACGACGTCCACCTGGAGCCGGGGGATGGTGTCCTCGTTGAGGATCGCTCCCAGGGCGCAGGGGGCGAAGATGTCGGCGTCCACGTCGTAGATCTCGTCCTCGGACACGGCCTCGGCGCCGAGCTCCTCCACGACCCGGGCCACTTTCTCGTCCCGGATGTCGGTGACGAAGAGCTTGCTGCCCTCCTCCGCCAGGTGCCTGCAGAGGTGGTAGCCCACGTGCCCGAGCCCCTGGACCGCCACCGCCCGGTCGTCGAGCTCGTCGCTGCCGTAGGCGACGCTGGCGGAGGCCTTCATGCCGCGATACACGCCGAAGGCGGTGACCGGGGAGGGATCACCGGAGCGGCCGGCGATCCCGCACACGTGCTCGGTCTCCATGTGAACGAAGTCCATGTCCTCCACCGACGTACCCACGTCCTCGGCAGTGATGTAGCGGCCGCCCAGGCTGTCCACCGCACGGCCGTGGGTCCGCATCAGCATCTCCCGGTCCCGCTGCCGGTTGTCGCCGATGATCACCGCCTTGCCGCCGCCCAGGTTCAGGCCGGCGACGGCGGCCTTGTAGGTCATCCCCCGGGAGAGCCGCAGCACGTCGATCAGCGCCTCACGGTCCGACTCGTAGTCCCAGAATCGGGTTCCGCCCAGCGCCGGACCGAGCGCCGTGTCGTGGATGGCGATGATGCCGCGGTACCCCGTCTCCTCGTCCTGGGAGAAGAGCACGCGCTCGTGATCGTGGGCCGCGAGCAGGTCGAACAGCTCCGCCGACTCCAGATCGTCGGCCTCGCCGGTGACCTGTTCGGGCACCTCTATTCCTGGGTGACTCACGTCTCCAGCCCTCGTTCTCTGAATAGTTGCTTGCCGATGATCGAACGGTGGATCTCGCTGGTCCCCTCGTAAATCTCGGTCACCTTGGCGTCGCGGAACAACCGCTCGACGGGGTACTCCCGCACGTACCCGTACCCGCCGAAGACCTGGACCGCCTCGCGGGTGACCTGCATGGCCGCCTCGCTGGCCTCCATCTTGGCCATGCTCGAGAAGCGGCGCGCCTCGGGCTCGCCGTCCTCCACCAGCCGGGCGGCACGGTGCGTCAGGGATCGAGCGGCGTCCAGCCGCGTCGACATGTCCGCCAGCTTGAAGCGCATGCCCTGGAACTGGCCCACGGGCGTGCCGAACTGCTCCCGCTCCGCCGCGTACTCCACCGCATGGTCCAGGGCGGCCTGGGCGATGCCCAGCGCCTGGGAGGCGATGCCGAGCCGGCCCCCGGTGAGCCCCTGCAGGGCATACTTGAACCCCATGGAGGGCTCGCCGATCAGATGCTCCGGGCCCAGCTCCAGCCCGTCCAGCTGGACGGACACCGTCTCCGAGGCCCGGAGCCCCATCTTCTCCTCTTCCTTTCCGGGTACGTATCCCGGCCGGTCCGTGGGCACCACGAAGGCGCCGATGCCGTCCTTCCCCCGCCGGTCGCCCGGCTCGTCGGTGCGGGCGAAGAGCGTGATCAGGTCGGCCGTCTCGCCGTTGGTCACCCACATCTTCTCGCCGTCCAGCACCCACCCGCCGTCGTCCGTGCGGGTGGCCTGCGCCGTGAGGCTCACAGCGTCGCTCCCGGCGTTCGCCTCCGAGAGGGAGAAGGCCCCGAGCAGCTCACCGCGGGCCATGGGGCGCAGCCAGCGCTCCTTCTGCTCCTCGGTGCCGTGCCGGAGCAGGATGCGGGTGGGCAGGGAGTTGTGGACACTCACCGAGAGCGCCACCGCCGGGTCCCCCCACGCCAGCTCCTCCAGGGCGCACAGGTAGGTGAGCATGTCCGTGCCCAGCCCGTCGTACTCCGCCGGGACCAGCATGCCCAGGAAGCCGAGCTCCCCGAGCTGATCCACGATGGCCCGGTCGAAGTCCTCCGTCTCGCGCTCGGCGGCCCGGGGACGCAGCTCCTCGCGGGCCACCTTCTCGGCCAGGTCGCAGATCTGGCGACCCTCGGCGTGGAGAGCGGCGGCGGTGTAGGAGCGGCTCACGGCCGGCCTCCTCCCCTCCGGATGCGGTCAGTCGTCATATCGGTAGAACCCCCGTCCGCTCTTACGTCCCAGCCACCCGGCGGAGACGTACTTCCGTAGGAGGGGACAGGGGCGGTACTTGTCGTCGCCCAGGTCGCGGTGCAGCACCTCCAGGATGGAGAGGCAGGTGTCCAGGCCGATGAGGTCGGCCAGCTCCAGGGGACCCATGGGGTGGTTCATGCCGAGCGTCATGACCTCGTCCACGGCCTCGGGCTCGGCCACGCCCTCCATGACGCAGAACATGGCCTCGTTGAGCATCGGCATCAGGACCCGGTTGGAGACGAAGCCCGGATAGTCGCGGACGGTCACCGGGGTCTTGCCCAGGCGCTCCGCCATCTCCCGGGTGAACTCCACGACCTCGTCGTCGGTCTGCAGCCCCCGGACCACCTCCACCAGCTCCATCACCGGCACCGGGTTCATGAAGTGCATGCCGAGCACCCGCCCGGGCCGGGGGACCCGGGAGGCCAGGTCGGTGATGGAGATGGAGCTCGTGTTCGAGGCCAGGACGGCGTCGCGCGAGCAGGTCTCCCCCAGCTCGTGGAAGATCCCGAACTTGACGTCCGGGTCCTCGCTCACCGCCTCGACGACGATCTCCGCCTCCTCCAGCGCCCCCGTGTCGGTGCCGGTGGCCACGCGCGACAGGGCCGCCCCGGCGTCCTCCTCGTCCACGACTCCCTTCGAGGCCTGCCTCCCCAGGTTCCGCTCGATGGAGGAGAGGGCCTCCTCCAGGGCGCTCTCCTCCACGTCCACCAGCCGCACGTCGACGCCGGCCAGGGCCAGCACGTGGGCGATGCCGTGCCCCATCGTGCCCGCCCCGACCACGCCGGCGCTGCTCACGGAGTCCGCGTCCGGTATCATCTCAGGCGTCCCCTTCCGGGTGCGTCGATCTCTCTCGTCGATGCCTCGGCTCCGTCCCCGGGGTGCTCCCGCCGGCCCGCTCCTCGCCCTCGCCGTGCCGCTCCGGGATCGGGTCCAGGGCCAGGATGCGGAGGCTGCGGCCCACCCGGTCGGTCCACAGGAGCCACGCGATGCCGGCCAGCGTGACGGCGGTGACGACCAGGCCCGCCTCGGGCCCGAAGGCGCCGCCGGTCCACAGCCGCGGCCCCGAGACGGCGGCCTCGATGCCCGGGGTGTCCATCGGGAGGCCGCTCACCGGCAGGTCCGCGGCGAAGCTCATCGTCCAGTTCCAGCCGAAGTGGACGCCGGTGGCGAACCACAGGCTGTACGTCTTCCAGTAGGCCACGCCCAGCAGCACGCCGGCCAGGCCCAGGTTGACCAGCGCCATGGTCCCGACCTCGGGGTTCAGCCCGTGCAGCCCCGAGAAGACCACCGAGGTGACCACGATGGCCGCGATCGGCCCGGCGCCCTCGACCATGACCTGGAACGGGTAGCCCCGGATCAGCACTTCCTCGCCGAAGGCCGCCACCAGGAAGAAGAGGGCGAACTCCACGAGCGCCCCGGGGAAGCCGGCGAAGGAGCCCTCCAGGCTCCACGTGACCCATCCGGCCAGGGCCAGCACGGCCACCGCCACGGCCATGAGGCCGATCCCCAGCGCCGTGCCCCGGACCAGCTCCCCGGCCGTGCCCCCGTCCAGCGGGAGGCCCAGGGCGGCCATGGGCACGTCCTCCACCCCCTCCGCCATCCACCAGCTGGCCGCCAGGCAGGCGACCACCGCCGTCAGCCATCCCCACGTGCGCGGATCCCACTCGCCGCTCATCCAGGGGGCGTCGAGCCACGCCGCCACCTGGTTGAGGGTGAGCAGGAGCCCCAGGAAGAGGAGGGTGAAGAGGGCGATCCTCCACCCCCATCGGATCCGACCGGAGCCGGAGCGCCAGACGTTCGCGTCCCCGCCTCCGCCCACCGGGCTACGCGAGGAGTTCGCGGGCGACCCCGGCGATCCGGTCCGCGAAGACCAGCACCAGGAGCGCCTTCACGCCGTCCAGCAGCAGGAAGGGGATCGAGCCCCGGGCCACGGCCTCCTCCAGGCCCAGGCTGGCCACGAGCCACCCGACGCCGCCGGCGTGGATCACCAGCACCGCGGCGACGAGTCCCACGGCGTGCAGGGCCAGGCTCGAGCGCTTCCACGCGGCCCAGCCGGCCACCGCAGCCCCCGCCGGGAGCGCCAGCAGGTAGCCGCCGGTGGGGCCCAGCAGGTACGGGAGCCCCCCTCCCGCGGCGAACACCGGCAGGCCGGCGGCCCCGGCGGCCAGGTACGCGCCCATGCTCGCGGCGCCGAGCCGCGGTCCGAGTGCCACCCCCACGAGCAGCACCGCCAGCACCTGCAGGGTGAAGGGCACCGGGGAGCCCGGCAGCGGGATGGCCACCCGGGCGGCCAGGGCCGTGAGCACGACGGCACCGGCCCCGGCCAGGACACGGCGGGCGACGGCGGAACGGGCCAGGAGCCCCGCGGCTCCGCCGGCGGCGGAGGACGCGGAGCCGGAGGTGGACGGCTGCGGCATGGTTCCCTTCCCTTCCTCGGTTATCGCTCGACGCTCATGGCCACCGCGTTTCCGCCCCCGAGACAGAGGGTGGCGAGGCCCTTCTCCACGTCCCGGTCCCGCATGGCGTACAGGAGCGTGGTGAGGATCCGTGTTCCGGAGGCCCCGATGGGGTGGCCCAGCGCGACGGCACCGCCGCGCACGTTCACCCGGTCCAGGTCCATCCCCAGCTCGTGGGCGTCGGCCAGCGCCTGGACGGCGAAGGCCTCGTTCATCTCCACGAGGCCGTAGTCGTCGATGGCGGTTCCCTCGGCCTCCATGAGCTTGCGGACCGCCACCACGGGGGCGAAGAAGAGGTCCTGAGGCTCGGTGGCGCCGACGGAATATGCAGAGATTTCGGCGAGGATGTCCAGACCGTGCTCCTCGGCGTAGGCCCGCGAGGTGACCACGGTGGCCGCGGCGCCGTCGTTCATGCCCGGGGCGTTGCCCGGCGTCACGGTGGCCTCCTCCACGTCGTCCGGCGCGTGCTCGGCGAAGACGGTGGGCAGCTTCGACAGCCGCTCCATGGACGTGTCCCGCCGCGGCGGCTCGTCGGTGTCCACCACGGTGGTCTCCCGCCGCCCGGAGATCTCCACCGGGACGATCTCGGCGTCGAACTCCCCCTCGTCGATGGCCCGGACGGCCCGCCGGTGGCTCTCCAGGGCGAACTCGTCCTGCTCCTCGCGGCTGACGCCCGCCTTCTGTGCCGTGTATTCGGCGTGGCCGCCCATGTGACACTGGCCGAAGGAGCACCAGAGACCGTCGTGGACCACGGCGTCCACCAGCTCGTCCTGTCCGAACTTGTTGCCCGTCCGGTGGTTCCGGAGCAGGTGCGGGGCGCTGGACATGGACTCCATGCCCCCGGCCACGATGGCCCGGTGGTCGCCGGCCCGGATGGCCTGCGCGGCCATCATCACGGTCTTGAGCCCCGACCCGCACACCTTGTTCACGGTCACCGCCGGCACCGTGGCCGGAACGCCTCCGTGGATGGCCGCCTGCCGGGCCGGGGCCTGGCCGACGCCGGCCTGCACCACGTTGCCGACGATCACGTCCTCGATGTCGTCCGGGTCCACGCCGGAGCGGTCCAGGGCCGCCTGGATGGCGCGGGCCCCGAGCTCCGGAGCCGTGAGCGACGACAGCGCGCCCAGGAATCGGCCCGTCGGCAGGCGGGCGGCGGAGACGATGACGGGGGTTCGGGTCGGATCACTCATCTCGGATGTCCTGCGTCGTTCGGTTCGCGTCTCGGGGCGAGTCTCGGACGGCCTCGGGCGGGCCGGCCCGCCGCCCGTCGTCCCTCCTCCACGGAAACTCCGGCCGGGCGCCTATCGTTCCGCCCCTGCCGGATGCCGGCGCGGATCCTTCAGCTCGCAGCCGCCGCGGCTGCTTCCGGACGGGACGGCCCGGCCGGCGGCCACCTCCGGGTCGTGCTCGAAGATCAGCGTCCACCGCTCCTCGGCGGCGCGGGTCAGCAGCTTCCTCTTGCTCTCCAGCGTCACCAGGGGCTCCACGTCGTAGCCCATGATCCACGGCAGCGGGACGTGCGCCGCGGTGGGGACCAGGTCCGCCAGGTAGCAGAGCGTCTCGTCGCCGGCCTCGAAGATCACCGACTGGTGATGGGGCGTGTGTCCCGGAGTCCGCACGGTCCGGACGCCGGGCAGGACCTCCTCGTCGCCCTCGAGGAACTCCACCATCCCGGCCCGGCGCAGCGGGTCGAAGTTGTGCTGGAGGTAGCTGGCCTGGATCCGCTCGTTGTCGCGGTGTGCGAATTCCCACTCGCCGCGGCGGATCAGGTAGGTGGCGTTCGGGAACGCCGGCCGGAACTCGTCCTCTCCGGCCACGACGGTGTTCCCGCCGGCGTGATCGAAGTGGAGGTGCGTGCTGAGCACCAGGTCCACGTCCTCCCGGGCGACACCCATCTCGGCCAGGGAGGCCTCCA
>CANPVF010000031.1 GCA_947581645.1 Candidatus Caribbeanibacter nitroreducens
CCGTTCTCCGGCAGGTCCGCCAGGTCCAGGGCGTGACGCTTCCACCGGCGGTGCAGGCCGAAGGACATGACGTCGTTCGTCAGGTCGTACCGCGAGGCGATCCCCCCGAAGAGCGACCGGACGTAGGCGCGCTTCTCCTCCGGGCCGCCGAGCTGCTCCCGGATGCGGTCCCGGATGCTCACCGGCTCACCCCGCCTCCCCACCGGCCACCGCCAGCGCCCGGAGCAGCGCCCGGGCCTTGCTTCGGGTCTCCTCCCACTCCCGCTCCGGCACCGAGTCGTGCACGATGCCGGCGCCGGCCTGCACGTACGCCCGGTCGGCCACGGCCAGGATGGTCCGGATGGCGATGGCCATGTCCAGCGACGTGCCCCCGTAGGAGACGTAGCCCGCCGCCCCGCCGTAGGGCCCGCGCCGGGTGGGCTCGAGCTCGTCGATGATCTCCATGGCCCGGACCTTGGGCGCGCCGGTGAGCGTCCCCGCCGGGAAGCAGGCCCGGAGGGCGTCCAGGGCCGTGAGCCCCTCGGCCAGGTCGCCGGTGACCTCGCTCACCATGTGGATGACGTGACTGTACTTCTCGATCTCCATGAAGTCCGGCACGGTCACCGATCCCGGCTCCGAGACGCGGCTCACGTCGTTGCGGCCCAGGTCGACGAGCATCAGGTGCTCGGAGCGCTCCTTCTCGTCGGCCAGCAGGTCGTCGGCCAGCTCCCGGTCCTCCTCCGGGGTCTCCCCCCGGGGGCGGGTGCCGGCGATGGGGCGGACCGTGACCTCGTCCTCCTCGACCCGGACCAGGACCTCCGGCGAGGAACCGATGAGGGAGACCCCGTCCAGCTCCAGCAGGTAGAGGTAGGGGGAGGGGTTCATGGTCCGGAGCGCCCGGTACACGTCCAGGGCCTCCCGCTCCATGGCCGCCTCCATCCGCTGGGAGATCACCACCTGGTAGGCGTCGCCGGCCCGGATGTACTCCCGCACCCGCTCCACGGCCTTCTCGAAGTCCTCGCGGGTCCGGTTGGACCGGAAGTCCATTTCGCCGTCGGCCCGGAGCGAGAACGGGCGCAGGCGGCCCGGGCGTCGGAGGCTGCCCAGCCAGCCGCGGAGGTCCTCCAGGGCGCGGTCGTACAGGGTGTCCGGGTCCGCCCCCTCCGGGACCGGTACCGCGGCGATGGCCAGGGCCCGGTCGAAGAGGTTGTCCACGGCCAGGACCCGGTCCGTGAGGAGGAAGCAGGCGTCCGGGCACTCGAGGTCGGCCTCGGGCGCGTCGGGCAGGTCCTCGAGCCACCGGACCATGTCGTAGCCGAAGAACCCCACGGCGCCGCCCCAGAAGCGGGGCAGTCCCGGCACGGCCGCCGGCTCCCACCGGCTCACCCACCGCCGGAAGTCGCCGAACGGGTCGTCGGTGCGGCCGGCCTCCTTCCATCCGTCGAGCGGGTCCCAGCGGTGGACCCGGTCGCCCTCCAGCCGCCACGCCTCGCGGGGCTCGGAGCCGAGGAAGCTGTACCGGGCCCACCGCTCGCCGCCGATCACGGATTCCAGCAGGAAGCCGAAGGGCTCGCGCCGGAGCTTGGCGTAGGCCGTGACGGCCGTCTCCGTGTCGAAGGGCAGCTCCAGGTAGACCGGCACGATGCGGCCCGGGCGGGCCAGCTCCCGGAACTCCTGGCGGTTCGGCGTGGCGAGCGACGCGCTCAAGCGGCTCCTTCGGCGGCGGACCGGTTCAGTTGGGTCGGCTTCAGCTGGGTCAGCGGGATCGGCACGGTGGACCGGCGGTCGTGGCGGCGGCCGGACGCGGGCCAATGTCGAGCGGCGATCTCGGAGTGTCAACGCGGCCGCGGAACGGCTCGTGCGCGCACGGGAAGCGGAGGACGGCACGAGTCCTCCGGCAGTTGTCCGCACGGCACCGCCCGCACACCGCAAACCCGCACACCGCAGACAGGAGAACCGAGGTGAGCCCGACCATGCAGACTGCTCCGCAGAAGTGGACCTACGCGGCCTTCCGGATCGTCACCGGCTTCCTCTTCTGGCAGCACGGCGCGCAGAAGCTGTTCGGCTGGCTGGGCGGCGACCAGGTCGAGCTGGCCTCGCTCATGGGGCTGGCCGGGATCCTGGAGTTCGTCGGCGGCCTGATGATCGGCCTGGGCCTCTACACCCGGTTCGTGGCCTTCGTGGTCTCGGGCGAGATGGCCGTGGCCTACTTCATGGCCCACCTCCCCCGGGGCCTCTGGCCCATCCAGAACGGCGGCGAGGCGGCGGCCTTCTACTGCTTCGCCTTCCTGCTGATGGTGGCCATGGGCGGCGGCTCCTTCAGCCTGGACAGGAAGCTCCGGGCCTGAGGCGCCGTCGGGCACCCGGGGCGGCGGCCAACGCTCGCCCCGGGACAGCCGTCGAAGTGAACGCGGACGGGACGTTTCCCGGGGCGAGGCGGCGGATTAGCTTTGCCGACCGTTCCGACGGTCCCGACCGCGACGCCCGACCTCCCGTCACCCGCACCCCGCCAGCGCCTACATGAGCGACGCCACCCCCACAGCACCTTCCCTGGAGCGCGAGAAGGTCGGGCCGATTCCGATCTGGGGCTGGGGGATCCTGGCCGGCCTCGCGGTCTGGACGCTCTACGTCCTGACCCTGGCTCCCACGACGGCCTTCTGGGACGCCTCCGAGTACATCGCCACGGCGCACATCCTCGGCATCCCCCATCCGCCGGGGAACCCGTTCTTCGTGATCCTCGGCCGGACGTGGGACGTGCTGCTCGGGTGGACGGGGCTCAGCGTGGCGCAGCGCATCAACCTGCTGAGCGCCACGATGTCGGGCGGCGCGGCGGTGTTCTGGTTCCTGAGCGTGGCCCGCATCTGGAACCACTTCACGGAGAACCGCCGGCTCCTGGTGCTGGTGTCGTTCCTGAGCGTGATGCTGGGGGGCACCGCGTTCACGGTCTGGTACCAGTCGAACGTGAACGCCAAGGTCTACACGGTCTCCCTCTTCATCGTGGCCCTGGTCTCGTACCTGGCCCTGAAGTGGGAGGACTACAGCGGCACCCGCCGGGGCGACCGCCTCGTCCTGGTGGTCTTCTTCATCATCGGGCTCGGCGCCACGAACCACCTGATGTCGGCGCTCCCGCTCGGCGCGCTCGGGCTCTACATCCTCTGGCACGACTGGCGCCACCTCCTGCGGTGGAAGCTGATCGGGACCGGGGTGGCGCTGGCGCTCATCGGCTTCTCGCTGCAGGGGTTCTTCCCGCCGATCCGGTCGGCCCAGAACCCGGTCATCGACGAGGGGAACCCGGAG
>CANPVF010000032.1 GCA_947581645.1 Candidatus Caribbeanibacter nitroreducens
TGGCCGTGGGCCGGCGCGGCAGGCTGGTCCGCCTCCGGGGCTACGGCCGCCTGGACTGGGACCCGGACTCCCGCCCCGTCACGGACAGCTCCCTGTACGACCTGGCGTCGCTCACCAAGGTCACGGGCACGACCACGGCCCTCATGTCCCTGGTCGAGGAGGGGCGGGTCTCCCTGGACGCGCCGATCTCCGCCTACCTCCCCTGGTTCACCGGTGGCGGCAAGGCCGGCGTCACCGTTGAGCAGCTCCTCCGGCACCGGGGCGGCCTGCCGCCCTTCCGGCGCTGGTGGCGGGAGCACGAGGGACGGGACGAGTACCGGGGCCGGCTGGCCGACCTGGAGCTGGTCTACCCGGCCGGCGACTCCACCGTGTACAGCGACCTGGGCTTCATCACGCTGGGCTTCGTGGTGGAGGCCGTCACCGGCCGCACCCTGGACGACTACCTGGAGGAGGAGGTCTACGCCCCCCTCGGCATGACCGAGACCGGCTTCCGCCCGCCCTCCTCCCTCCTCCACCGGATCGCCCCCACCGAGGTGGACACCGTCCTCCGGGACGAGCACGTCCACGGCGTGGTCCACGACGAGAACGCCTACGCCCTGGGGGGCGTGGCCGGACACGCCGGCCTCTTCTCGTCCGCGCGGGACCTGGCCGTCTTCGCCCAGCTCCTCCTGAACAGGGGATGGGCGACACCCCGCGCCCGGCCGGAGGCCGCCGCGGGGCCGCGTCTCGTCCGGATCGTGGAGGGTGCCACCGTGGAGCGATTCACGGCCCCGGGGCCCGTCGATCCCGACCGGGGCCTCGGGTGGAGGACGCCGGGGGGCGCCGAGCGGGGCGACACGCCCTTCGGGCCCGACGCCTTCGGCCACACCGGATTCACCGGCACGAGCCTGTGGGTGGACCCGGAGCGTGAGCTCTTCGTGGTCCTGCTCACCAGCAGGGTGAATCCCACGCGGGAGGAGTCCGGGCACGTGGATCTCCGGCGGGCCCTCCACCGGGCCGTCGTCCAGAGCGTGGACGGGGCCGCCGGGCAGTGACCCTCCTGGACTGGCTCATCGTCGGCGGCTACCTGGCCGCCGCCGTGGGGATCGGCGTCGCCATGGCGCGGCGCGGCGGCCGGTCGGTGCTGGACTACTTCGTCAGCGGACGGGCGCTTCCCTGGTGGCTGGCCGGCACCTCCATGGTGGCCACCACCTTCGCCGTGGACACGCCGCTGGCCGTGACCGAGCTGGTGGTCCAGCACGGCGTGGCCGGCAACTGGCTGTGGTGGAACCTGCTGATGAGCGGGATGCTCACGGTGTTCTTCTACGCCCGGCTCTGGCGGCGGGCCGAAGTCATGACCGACGTGGAGTTCACGGAGATCCGCTACTCCGGCAAGCCCGCCGCCCTGCTCCGCGGCTTCCGCGCCCTCTACCTGGCCGTCCCCATCAACCTGATCGTCATGGGATGGGTGAACCTGGCCATGGCCGAGGTCCTGGCGGTCACCCTGGACGTGCCGCGGCTGTGGGCCCTGGGCATCTGCTTCGCCCTGGCCGGCGGATACGCCCTCCTCTCGGGCCTGTGGGGCGTGGTGCTGGCCGACTTCCTCCAGTTCTTCCTGGCGGTGGGCGGATCCGTGGTGCTGGCCTTCTTCGCCGTGGACGCCGTCGGCGGCATGGGCGCCCTGGCGGCCGGCGTCCGCGACGCCTTCGGCCCCGGCGCCGAGCCCCTGGCCTTCTTCCCCTCGGGCGACCGGGCCTGGATGCCCGCCATCACGCTGGCCGTGTACCTGGGGGTGAACTGGTGGGCCTCCTGGTACCCCGGCGCGGAGCCCGGCGGGGGCGGGTACATCGCCCAGCGCATCTTCTCCAGCCGGAGCGAGGAGGACGGGCTCCTGGCCACCCTGTGGTTCAACGTGGCCCACTACGCGCTCCGCCCGTGGCCCTGGATCCTGGTCGGCCTCGCCACGGTGATCCTGTATCCCGAGCTGGAGAACCCGCGGCAGGGCTACGTCCGGGCCGTGGTGGACCTCCTGCCGCCCGGGCTCACCGGGGTGATGATCGCCGCCTTCGCCGCCGCCTACATGTCCACCATCTCCACCATGCTGAACTGGGGCGCCAGCTACCTGGTGGGCGACATCTACCGGCGGTTCGTCCGGCCGGAGGCAGAGGAGAAGGAGCTGGTCCGGGTGTCGCGGCTCTCGACCCTGGGCCTCATGGCCGGCAGCCTGGTGGTCACGGCCTTCCTGGGCAGCATCGAGGGGGCCTGGCGCTTCCTGCTGGCCATCGGCGCCGGCACCGGGCTGGTGCTCATCCTCCGCTGGTACTGGTGGCGGATCAACGCCTGGTCGGAGATCTCGGCCATGGTCGCCTCCCTCGGCGCCAGCCTGTGGCTGTGGTTCGGCGCCGGGCTGGACCCGGACGTTCCCCGCGAGTGGGCCTACGTGATGCTCGGCACCGTGGCCGTCTCCACGGTGGTGTGGCTGGCCGTCACGTTCCTCACCGAGCCCGAGGACGAGGAGACGCTGGTCTCCTTCTATCGCCGCGTCCGGCCCGGCGGGCGCGGATGGGCGCCCGTGGCCCGGGCCGCCGGCCTCGAGCCGGAGCCGATCCCCGGGGGGATGATGAACTGGGCGAACTGGCTGGCCGGGGTCGTGGGCGTCTACAGCGTGCTCTTCGGCACCGGGAAGGCCCTCTTCGGCGAGTGGGGTGCGGCGGCGCTGTGGCTCGCCGCCGGTGCGATCTCGCTGGGATGGATCGTCCGGAGCCTCCGCTCCGGCGCGGCGCTGGCCGGACCGCGCCCGGGAGAGGAGCCCCGCGGGGATCCGTCCGGCGGCGAACGCCGAGAGGACGAGGGCACGGGGGCCGCGCCGTGACCGGGATCACGACGCTGGACCTGGTGGTGCTGGTGGTCTACCTGGCGGGCATCACGGCCTGGGGGATGTGGCTCGGCCGCGGGCAGGAGGGCGGCCGGGACTACTTCCTGGGGGGACGGGACCTTCCGTGGCCCGCCGTCATGCTCTCGGTGGTGGCCACGGAGACCAGCACGCTGACCTTCCTGAGCGTGCCCGGGGTCGCCTACTTCGGGACGATGGGCTTCCTGCAGCTCACGTTCGGCTACCTGGTGGGCCGGGTCGGCATCGCGCTGCTGCTTCTGCCCCGGTACTACCGCGGCAAGCTGAGCACCGCCTACCAGCTCCTGGAAGAGCGCTTCGGCCGCGGCACACGCCGCTTCACCTCCGGGATCTTCATGGTCACCCGGCTCCTGGCCGACTCCGTGCGCCTCTTCGCCACCGCCATTCCCCTGGCGCTGATCACAGGCTGGCCGTACTGGGTCTCCATCCTGGTCATCGGGCTCCTGACGCTGGCCTACACCTACTTCGGCGGCATCCGCGCGGTGGTGTGGATCGACGTAGCGCAGATGGTCCTGTACGTGGTCGGCGCCGTGGCCGCCGCCGTCCTGCTGGAGAGCCTCCTGCCGGGCGGATGGGGCGGGGCCCTGGCCTCCGCCGCCGACGCCGGCAAGCTGCAGGTGGTGGACACGGCGCTGGACTTCGGTCGCCCCTACACGCTGTGGGCCGGCGTCTTCGGCGGCGCGTTCATCACCATGGCCTCCCACGGGGCCGACCAGCTGGTGGTTCAGCGGCTGCTCACCACGCGGAGCCTCCGCTCCGGGCAGCGGGCGCTGGTGGGCAGCGGGGTGCTTGTCATGGGCCAGTTCCTGGTCTTCCTGCTCCTGGGTCTCGGGCTGTGGTCTCTGTACGGGGGACAGGAGATCGCTCGGCCCGACGAGGTGTTCGCCCGCTTCATCGTGGACCGGATGCCCCCGGGCCTGGCCGGCCTGCTCATCGCCGGCGTCTTCGCCGCCGCCATGTCCAGCCTCTCCTCCTCGCTCAACTCCCTCTCCTCCGCCGTGGCGTACGACTTCGTGGCGCCGGCGGCCGGGGTGGACCGGGACGATCCCCGCCTGCTGCCGGTGGGACGGTGGGCCACGCTGGTGTGGGCGGGGCTGCTGGTGGGCGGGGCGGTGCTCTTCATCCCGCTGAGCCGGGACGCCGCCGCCGTGGAGGTGGCCCTGGGGGCGGCCTCCATGACCTACGGCGGGCTCCTGGGAGGCTTCGCGCTGGCCCTGTTCGTGCCGACGGCCGACTCTCGGGAGGCCGTGGTGGGGATGGCCGCGGGCGTGGGGGCCGTGGCGGCGGTGTGGACCTTCGCCCGGGACGCTGTGGCCTGGCCCTGGTTCGCCGTGCTGGGGACGGCCATCACGCTGGCGGTGGGGTGGGGCCTGGCCCGGCTGAGCCCGGGCCGCGGGACGGAAGCGGGATCCGCCCCCCGGGGAGAGGGCGAGCCCTCGTGACCGGCCCCGTCTGCATCGGCGTGGACGGCGGCGGGAGCGGCTCCCGGGCCCGGGCCGTGGACCCCGGGGGCGAGCTGCTGGCCGAGGAGGACGCCGGGCCGGCGGCGGTGGACCCCGACGCCCCCGACGACGCCGCGCGGCGGGTGCGGGCGCTGGCGGAGCGGGTGCTCCGCTCGGCAGGAGGAGAGCCGCCGGCCGGGGCGCTCTGCGCGGCGCTGGCCGGCGTCGGACGGCCGGAGCCGCGGGACGCGGTGGAGGCGGCCCTCTCCCGCTCGGGCGTGGCCCGCGACGTCGTCGTGGAGACGGACTTCGAGGCCGCCCACCGCCACGCCTTCGGCACCGGCGGCGACGGGATCCTGCTGGCCGTCGGCACGGGCTCGGTGGTCCTGGCCCGGGGCTCCGGCGGCACGGCCCGCGCCGGGGGCTGGGGTCCGATCCTGGGCGACGAGGGCGGCGGGTACGACCTGGCCCGGCGGGCCCTCCGGGCCGTGGCCCGCGCCGCCGACGGCCGCGCCCCCTCCACTGCGCTCACCGGGCGGATCCTTCCCGAGACCGGCGTGGAGCGTACCGCCGACCTGATCCCGTGGGCCGCCGGAGCCGGCCGCCGGGAGATCGCCGCCCTGGCCCCGGTCGTGGTCGGGGTCGCCGGGGACGGCGATCCGGTCGCCCGTCGCGTGGTGGACGGAGGCGTGGCCGACCTGACGGCGGCGGTCCTGGCCGCGCGGAGGCTGTGCGGCCCCGACCGGCCGACGCGGGTGGCCCTCTCGGGGGGACTCCTGGGCGGGGACGGTCCCCTCCGGGAGCGTGTCGTGGACCGGCTCCGGGGGGTGGGCCTCGACGTGCTTCCGGGAACCGCCTCCTCGCTGGAGGGCGCCTGCCTCCGGGCCCGGGAGCTCGCCGGGGACTGACCGCTCCCCGGTGCGTTGACACGCTCCTCGCGCGTCGACTACGATCCCCGCCGCGATCCGCGCCCGCGGCGCCCCCGACAGCCTCGCTCACGACCGACCCGAGGACCCGACATGAGAACCCCACGACGCCTCGCCCTGGCCCTTCCTCTCGCGCTCCTGCTGGCCGCCTGCGGAGGCGGCGACGGCGGTGACTCGTCCGCCGAGCAGGCCGAGTCCGACCGCCAGTTCCCGCCGCTGGACACCGCCGCCGTCACCGGCCAGCCGGACCAGCTGGAGTACGCGCCGGAGCTGAACGTGGACCTGGACTCCATGGAACGGGCGCAGTCCGGCCTGTACGTGAGGGTCCTGCAGGAGGGATCGGGCGCCACCGCGGCCCCCGGTGACACGGTACGGGTCCACTACACCGGCTGGCTGGCCAACGGCCGCACCTTCGACAGCAGCCGGGAGAGGGGCGAGCCCGCCACCTTTCCCCTGAGCCAGGGCGGCCTCATCGCCGGCTGGCTGCAGGGCGTCTCCGGCATGCAGGAGGGCGGCCGGCGGCTGCTGGTCCTCCCGCCCGAGCTGGGCTACGGGGCGCAGGGCTCCGGCCCCATCCCGCCGAATGCGGTACTGGTCTTCGACATCGAGTTGCTGGAGGTCCGCTGAACCGCCGGGAGGACAGCCGGCGCGGCCTGGGGGCGGTCGCCGGCTCCGTCCTCGGGTACGCCACGCTCCCGGTGCTGGCCAAGCTGGCGCTGGGGGCCGGGGCGGACGTGTGGGCGCTGGTGGCCTGGCGCTTCGGCATCGCCGCGGGGGCCGTGTGGCTGGTGATCGCCCTCACGGACCGACGTCCGCCGGCCTCCGGGCGATGGGGCGAGCTCGCTCTCCTGGGCGCCCTGTACTCGGTGAGCGGGGCCGGCTTCCTGGCCAGCCTGGAGTACCTGAGCGCCGGCGTGGCCACGCTCCTGTTCTTCACCTTTCCGGCGGCGGTCGTCCTGGGCGGCGCCCTCTTCCTGGACGAGCCCCTGGACGCGCGGCGGGGGGTGGCGCTGGTGCTCACCGTGGGGGGCTGCACGCTGACGGCCGGCGCCGGCGGCGGTGCGGACGCCGCCGGGGTGGCGCTGGCCCTGACGGCGATGCTCGCCGTCGCCGCCTACACCCTGGCGAGCCGACGGGTCATGAGCCGATCGGCGGCGCTCGGCGGCTCGGCCGTGATCCTCACGGTCACGGCCGCCGTCACTTCCGTCCTGGCCCTCGTCCAGGGCGGCCTGCGGCTCGGGGGCGGAGCCGACGCGCTGGGATGGGCCCTGCTCACCGGAATCGTGGGGACCGCCGTCCCGGTGACCATGTTTCTCGTCGCCCTCCAGCACCTGGACGCAGGCAGGGTCTCGCTCTACTCCACCGCGGAGCCGGTGATCACCGTGCTGCTGGCCGCGGCGGTGCTGGGGGAGCGGATGACGGCGCTCCAGCTCGGGGGCGGGGCCCTGGTGGTGGCCGGCGTGGCCTGGCTCCGGCTGGGCGGAGCGCCGGCGGAGCCGGGGCCGGTGGAGGGTGGACCGTGAGGGCCGCCCGCTACACCGCTACATCACGGTGATGGAGGCGTACGTCTGGCTCGGGTTGTTCTGCACGGTCCACTTCACCATCTGTCCCGGGCCCACCAGCACCGGGGACGACCGGTAGGTGGTGGTGGAGCCCACCGGATCGGCCAGCATCTGGATCTGGCCCGACGAGCTCACCATGTCCTCGGGAATCTCGAAGCTGGAGGACTCGTAGCTCGGCACGCTCCCCAGCCGCTGCCTCCGACCGGAGTCCACGACGTACACCGAGATGTTGTACCAGCTGTCGTTGGCCACCCGGGCCGTCGCGGGCCCGCTCTCCTCCTGCTCGGCCGACTCGCTCTCCGCCATGGACGGGGCCCCGGCGCCGACCAGCGAGCAGCCGGCCAGGAACGGTAGCGCCGATACGGCGAGGATCGCGGCCGACGTCCTCAGGATCTTCATGGTGGCTCCGGGTGCTGGAGGATCCGGCGTGCCGTCCGTCGTCACCCCCTTCTACCCCTGCGGGTCGGCGGTCGGTCCGGGCGCCGCGTCCGGGGCCGGCAGAGCGCCTTCCAGGCGGAGCAGGCGCCGCTTCCGTTCCCGGCCGCCGCCGTACTCCCCGGGCGAGCCGTCCGACCGGACCACGCGGTGGCACGGGAGGACCACGGGTGCCGGATTCCGCCCCACGGCGTTGCCCACCGCCCGCGCCGCGCCCGGCCGGCCGCAGCGCTCGGCGAGCTCCCCGTAGCTGACCGTCTCTCCGTACGGGATGCGGCCCAGCTCCTCCAGCACCCGTCGGCGGAACGGAGGCGTCCCGTCCAGGTCCAGGACGAGATCGAAGGAGCGTCGCTCGCCGCGGAGAAACTCGGCGAGCTGACGTGCCGCGCCCACCGCCGTGCGCTCCGCCGGGGACGACGCTCCCTCGCCCGGGGCGGTCCCGACGCCTCCGCCGGCGTCCCGGCGGCCCTCGGAGTCCCCGGCGACCTCCCGCTCCTCCCACGTGATCCCCGTCACTCCCTCCGGCCCCGCGGTGACGGCCAGGGGGCCCAGGGACGTCTCGACTCTCCTCGTCGCCCGGTTCGCGCTCGCGTTTCCGCTCGTGCTCATGTCGGTAGCTCCTCCGCCAGGAGGTCGACCACGTCGTCGGGGTTCTCGGCGTTCAGCCAGTGCCCGCCCGACAGGCGGTGCAGTCGAACCCGCCCGTTCCGGCGACCCGCCTGGCGGATGCGGTCGCAGGCCTCGTCCGGGAGCACCGCCGAGTTCTCGGCCTTCACGAAGTGAATCTCCCACCCCGGAGGCGGATCCGCCACCACGTGCCACAGATCCGTGGCGAAGAAGTCGTCCAGGAGCTCCTCCATGGCCGCCCACTCCAGAGCCCACCGGAACCCGCCGTCCGTACGCTCCAGATTGGTGGTCATCCACCGGGCCACCGGCCGGGGAAACCCGCCGTCGACGATCCCGTCGGCGGCCTCCTGCCGGGAGTCGAACTCTTCCGGGAGCCCGCGGACGACGTCCAGCATGCGCACGGCGCTGCCGGCGGGCTCCCGCGCCGCCGGCGTGGAGTCGACGATCCACGCCTGCCGCCGCTCCTGCCGCTGGCCGCCGCCCGTCGCTCCCGCGGGCGGCCCCTCCCCCTCCTCGCGCTCGTCCCCGTTCTCCGGATCCAGGGCCTGCAGCACCACCTTGCCGCCGAAGGAGTGCCCCAGCAGGGCCGAGGGCTCACGCCCCGTGTCCCGCTGCAGGCGGCCCAGGTCGTCGACGCAGGCGGAGAGCGTGTGGGGGGAGGAGAAGCCCGTGGAGCCCCCGTGCATCCGGAGATCCACGAGCACGGCGCCCCACTCCGGCCGCCGGCCGGTCAGCCGCCGGGCCACCGTCCGCCAGTTGCGACCGGCGCCGTAGATGCCGTGCAGAAGATACATCCAGCGCTCCGGCGTCGTCTCCGCGGAGACGACCTCGTGGTCGAGCGTTGGCTCCGTCACGGCCTTCCTCCCGGGGAGTCCGGCGCGCCGTCCCCATCCGGCAGGGAGATCACGCCCTCCAGGTACCGGGCCGCCGTTCCGCCCAGGGTCACCCGATCACCGCGGTCGACGCACCACACCTCGCCGCCGCGCCGGGAGACCTGACGGGCGCGCAGCTCGTCCCTGCCCAGCCGCTCGGACCAGTACGGCGTCAGCGTGCAGTGCGCCGAGCCGGTGACGGGATCCTCCGGCACCCCGAGCTTCGGGGCGAAGAACCGGGAGACGAAGTCCACGTCCTCCCCCGGAGCCGTGGCGATCACGCCCCGGCGGTCCAGCTGCTGCAGCGTCCCCATGTCCGGGTCCAGACCGCGGACCGCTTCCTCGTCCTCCAGCTCGGCCAGGTAGTCCATGGACGCCGCCGCGGCCACCGGCTCGACGCCGAGCCCGCGGGCCAGCTCCGGCGGTGGGTCACAGGGCTCCGCCGGGCGGGCGGGGAAGTCCATCTCCAGCCGCCGGCCCTCACGGGAGACGGTCAGCACACCGCTCCTCGTCCGGAAGCGCACACCGTCCATCGGCGCCCCGATCTCCTCCAGCACGACGTGGGCCGAGGCCAGGGTGGCGTGGCCGCACAGCTCCACCTCGTCGCCGGAGGGCGTGAACCAGCGCAGGTGGAGGTCCGCCTCCTCCCCCTCGCCGAGCCGCACCAGGAACGCCGTCTCCGACAGGCGGTTCTCCGCGGCGATCTCCGCCATGAGCCGGTCCGACGGAAACGCCTCCAGCAGGCAGACGCCCGCCGGGTTGCCGGCGAAGGGGCGCGCCGCGAAGGCATCGACCTGCCAGTACGGGATCTCCATCCATCCACCTCCAGCGGCCGTCGGTTCGGACCGCGGCTCGTCGTATCTGTTCCCCGCACCGGCTCCCGTCGGGCTCGCGGCACGGGCCTCGCACGGAACATGGGCCGCCCCTGGCGGAGGACGTCGGGGCCGCCCGCGATCGGATCGGGCCGAATCCTGCGCCCGGCGCGACGGCTCTCGCAACCCGACGTCCGCGGCCGCCGCCAGCCGTATCACGCTCACCGACCTGCCAGCTCGCTCCACCGGAGGTGACGAACCACACGTGGGTCAGCTCCCCGCCTACTGCCCGGAGTGCCACGCCCTCTTCCCGGCCCCGCTGTCCGCCGAGGGGCCCACCGACGTCACTTTCTTCGACATCCCGGTGCGCTGCGCCCGGTGCGAGGCCAGCGGCCACATCCCGGCCAACGTGCGGGAGTGGATCGGCCAGGTGGCCATCGCGGTCCGCTCGGTGGCGAAGGGGGAGCGCCATTCCCTGCTGGAGGCCCTCGACGACTGCCGCCGGGAGGGTCGCGGGCCCTCCGGCTGCCTCGAGCGCCTCGGCGAGCTGGAAGGCCGGCCCGGCGGCGTGAGCGACGTCTTCCGGCGGATGGAGCACCAGGAGCTGGACTTCGCGCCGCTGGTCGCCGCCGCCGGGGTCGCCGCCCTCCGCCTCATGGAGGAGGAGGGACCGGCCGCCGAGGAGCTGGCGCGCGAGGAGTTGGTGAACTGGACCATGGACCGCGTGCTCGACGACTTCGCCATCGAGCCGCCGCCCGACCGCGGGCCCAGCGAGTCCGAGCGGCGGCTGGCCGATACGGGCCGGAACGAGCCGTGTCCCTGCGGCAGCGGCGAGAAGTACAAGGACTGCCACTGGATGGAGGACCTCAGGGAGAGCCGCTGATAGCGGCCGCGTCCGGATCCTACTCCGAGCCCGCGTCCGCCGTCCGCTCGCAGAAGCCGGGCCACCCCCGCTCGCAGGCCAGCGCGAACAGCGAGTCGGGGTCCCGGGTCTCGATCGGCCCCCGGCTTCCCCTGAGCACGATCGGTAGGTCCTCCACCCGCGGGCGGTCGCGTGCCAGCTGCCGGACATCCACCGCCCCCGAGCCGCCACCGGCCCGCCGCGCGTTCCGACAGCCGGGGTCGAAGCCGAGCTCGCACGACCGGCGAAACGCGCCCCGGGCGACGTCGGCCCGTCCGAAGGCGGTCTCGAAGACCCCCCACTCGTTGCAGGCCCACCCCGACCCCTGGTCGCAGTAGTTGGCGGTCATGATGGTCACGTACTCGCAGGCCCGGTCGCTGCCGTCCGAGCACGCCTCGAGCCAGAACGGAAGGAACTGGCCGGGGTGCTCGTCGTCCACTCCACCGCTGGCGCTGAGGAAGACGAAGACACCCGCCCAGATCGCCGTGTACACCCCGTATCGCGTGCGCGACGCCAGCGAGTCGCCGAGCCGCGCCGGGTTCAGTCGGGCCAGCGGCTCGGAGCGGGCGACGCCGTCGATCCCGCGGACCATGAGGTTCAGGATCGGCACCGGCAGGAGCTTGTCGTAGAAGCGCGGCAGCCCCAGGCCCGCGAGCACCCAGTAGATTCCCAGCACCGCCAGGCCGTAGAGGACGCCGAAGCCCAGGAGGCCGGATTCGCTCCGGGGCGACGTGGACGGGTCCGTGATGAGCAGGTGCGCCCCCAGGAACACCGGCACCGTGATGAAGGCGTCGTAGAAGAGGTACGTCCCCGTCACCTCGAAGTAGCCGTAGCTGACCGCCAGGATCGTGACCACGGCGGCCAGCGTCACGCGCGCCACCCCGAAGATGACCTGGACCGGGATCGAGACCAGGAAGATGAACAGGTACATCCGGGGCGGGTTGTACTGGGTCTGCGCGATCGCCGTCCCGAACGTGGCGTCCGTCGCGCCCAGGGCGAGGAGCACGATGGAGGCGACGGCCAGGGGGAACGAGGAGGGATTGAAGATGTGCCGCGAGCGGCCGCCCCGCTCCCAGCGGATGAACTCCTTCGCCAGGTAGCCCACCAGGATCAACGCGAACTGCCAGTAGAACCACTCCGGCCGGAACCACAGGAAGAGGTTGATGCTGAGGATGATCGGGATCGGCCCGGCGCCGAGCGAGTGGTGTTCCCGGCGCGACCAGTCGAGCAGCCCGTGGACCCCGTACGCGAAGAGGATCTGGGCGAGCATGAACGGCAGGAACGCGTAGACGAAGCGGACGTGCCATCCCCAGTAGAGGATGATGGCGAGCTGCGTGAGCCCCTGCAGCCAGTGGTGCTTGTAGAGGTCCACGGAGAGGGTGAATCGCCGCCCCTCCCGCCGGGCCCGGACGAAGAGGCCGCCGGCCCACAGCACCAGCCCCGCCGCCGCGCTCAGGAAGGACCACGCGGCGCCCGGATTCTGACGGATCGCGGGCGTCAGCCCGAGCGCCGCGAGCGCCCCGGCGGAGACGATCGGCAGGACCATCGCGCGCAGCGGCGAGAGCTCTCTTCTGTCGGTGTCGGAAGCGGCCATCGTAGTCCGGGGCGGGCGCGTCGGGAGAGGGTTCGTCGGCGGTGAATGTAGCTCCAGCCGGGCTATCGGGAAGGAAGCACACGCACCTCCCGGTGGTCCGTGTCCGCCTCCCGCCAGCTCTCCTCCAGCTCCTCCTGGCTCCCGTGGGACGCCGGGAGCTCCCGGAAGGGGATCCGTAGCTGCAGCTCCGATCGGACCGGTGCGGGATCGAGGACCAGCTCGTCCTCCGAGCGCCAGGAGAGCCCCACACTCCGTCCCGAGGGCGTCTCCAGCTCGTCCCGCGGCACCAGCCACTCCGGCCGTGTCGACGGACCCACGCCGGGTCCCGTGAGGCAGAGGTACAGGGACAGGGTGTCGAAGAGCTTCAGGTGGGACAGCTCCCGGTCCAGGAGCGCGTCTCCGCGGAGACGCGCCGGGAGGCTCCGCCGGAGCTCCGTCTGCCGCCCCCGCTGATCCTCGAGGAACGCCTCCACCTCCTCGTCCGCGCGTCCACCCTCATCGAGGAAGGAGCTGTAGTGGCGGCTCACCTGGAGTCCCGCGTACGGGTCCAGCTCCGCGACCCGCTCGATGCCGCGACGGTACGGGCCCAGCTTCCGGTCCAGCGGCAGCCGGTGGAAGTCATGGGGGCGGCCCGACGCCGGATCCAGGACCGGACGCCGGTCCAGGCGGGTCCACGCGGCGTCGTGGACGCCGGTGGCCCACACCACCCGGTACGGCAGCGGCTCCCCCTCCGGATCCCGCCACGCGTGGGCAAGCGCGCCGGACAGCTGTGCGTGGTCCTGCTGCCGAATCAGCCGAAGGCGATCGCCCAGCTCCTGGACCAGCATCTCGCCCCCTCCACGGGGTTCAATTCTTGCACTTCTCGCTTCACGCTCCGGGGTACGCGGACGCCTGAATCGACCCGACGCCAGGAGGCACCATGACGACCGAGCTCACCGAACGCCACTGCGAGCCGTGCGAGGGCGGGGTCCCGCCCCTGGAAGGCGAGGAGCTCCGCGACCTGCGGGAGGAGCTCGGTGGGGGCTGGGAGGTGGTGGACGGTCACCATCTCAGCAAGAGGTTCGAGTTCGAGGACTTCGTCGCCGCCCTGGAGTTCACGAACCGGGTCGGCGAGCTGGCCGAGGAGGAGGGACACCACCCTCTCATCCACCTCACCTGGGGCGAGGCCACGATCGACATCTGGACCCACGCCATCGACGGGCTGTCGGAGAACGACTTCATCCTGGCGGCGAAGGTCGACCGGCTGTAGCCGCTCGTCCACCGGCCGCCTCCGGACGCTCCAGCTCCATCTCTCCGCCATCCGCCGGGGGCGACTCCCGCCCCCTCCGGATCGCCTTCCTCGACTCCTGGGTCCGCGACCCGGCCCGCGGCAGCGGCTCGGCGGCGGCCATCGCCGGACTCCGGCAAGGGCTGGAGGCCCGGGGGCACGACGTCCGCGTGGTGGGGCCGTCTCGCCCGCGGCCGGGCCTCGGGTCTCGCCTCTCCTACAACGTCCGCCTCCCCTGCCGGCTGGATCCCGGACGCCACGACCTGGTGGTGGGCTTCGACTTCGACGGGTGCTTCCTCCCGCGGCCGGAGGATCCTCCCTTCGTGGTCGGCCTGAAGGGGATCGCCGCCGACGAGCAGCGCTTCGAGACGGGCCTGCCGAAAGCGCGGCTCCGGGCCCAGGCCGGGCTGGAGGCGGTGAACGTGGCCCGGGCGGACGGGGTCGTCGTGACGAGCCGGTACAGCGCCGGCTGGGCGCGGCGGGCCTACGGAGCCCCGCCGGAGCGTACGGCCGTGGTGCCGGAGGGGATCGATCCCGGACGCTGGGGGCTGAACGGACGTGGCACGGAGAGCGAGGGCGACGCCCGCCGGAGCCGGAGCGGGAGGCGCCGCCGGCACGGCCGCTGACGCGTGAGGATTTGCACCTGGTGTGTTGGGAGTACGTGTGGTCGTGAGCGTGTTTTATCGCTGAAGAAGGGAAAGCAATGAGCAGTATTCGGGCACATCTCATTGAAGAGATCGAGGATTGCGCTTCTCCAGTTCCGGCCGCTCTCCAATCTGAGCTCTCTCCGGCCCGTTATTACCTTCGAGAATGGCGCGATCATTGGCTTGACCTTCCAGATGTTCAGGTCCTCCGAGTTGGACAAGAACCGGTAAGGCCGGTCAGAGGTTCGCTCTTCAATCTGCGATTTGAAAACCACATTGGTCTCACGCGACTCCAACCGTATGCCAATGGCGTGCCCTTGTGTCGTCCGGTCAATCTAGAGGTTCTCTCTTCTAAGTTCGCCAGTCCGTCAGAGCACGTTGGCTTTTTCCGTAGCCTGCTTG
>CANPVF010000033.1 GCA_947581645.1 Candidatus Caribbeanibacter nitroreducens
CAGGGGCGGGCCTCAGGCCGTGGCTCCGGTGGAGCGCACGTATTCGCAGGCCCGGCAGCCCTCCTCGGGCTCGCAGCTCGGGCCGTCGTACTCCCCGCCCCGGATCTCGGCGATCAGGCCGAGCAGACGCTCCCGCTCCCGGGCCAGCCACCCGTCGGTGACGTCCAGGGTGACGGGCTCGCCGGGGTCGGTGAAGAAGAACGCGAACTGGTCCACCTCCTGCTCCAGCGGCTTCAGCGCCTCGTCGGCGGCCAGGGTGTAGAGCGCCGCCTGTGAGCGGTAGCGGCGGACCCGCTCCCGCAGCTCCTCGTCGGTGGGGTCCACGGACTCGAAGCGGCCCACCTTCACGTCCACGATGCGCCAGCCCCCGGAATCCGGTAGCCGCGCCATCCAGTCGATGACGCCGGAGATGCGGACGTCCTCCTCCAGGCGGTAGTAGAAGGGGAGCTCCCGGCGCTCCTCGCCGGCCTCCCGCAGCTCGCGGTACAGCGGGCTCTCCAGGAAGCGGCGGGCGTGGCTCAGCAGCCGCCCGGCGTTCTCCCCGGCGGTCTCGTGGGCCATGGGGTAGGCGCGGAGGAAGATCTCCTCCATCTGCTCCCGCATGGTGGCGTCGTCCCAGTCCTCCTCCACGCGGGCGAAGAACTGGTGCAGCATCTTCCCGCGGATCTCGGGCGGGATCTGGTGGGTCAGCGGCACGTCGGTGCGCACCTCCACCTCGGGGCGGCTGATGCCGTGCCGGTAGCGGAGGCGGTGGCGCTGGGGGCACCGGTCGTAGGTCATGACCTCGGTGGGCGAGTAGGTGGAGCGATCCGGCGAGCGGCCGCCGAGCCGCTGGAGCCGACGCTCCACCTCCGGCGGCCAGCCGTCCGCCTCGCCGTCGCCGGCCGAGGGGGCGCCGCCGTCGCCTGCCTCCGGCCGGGCCTCGCCGAAGAGCGGCCTGGGCCACCCGCGCCGGACCGCGCCGCCGCCCCCGCCCCCTTCCTCGGGATCCTCTTCCTCGTGCTCTCCGGCGTCGGCGGGCCCCTCCTCGTCCGCGGCGTCCTCGATCCAGCGGAGGGGGGCCTCGAAGGCCGGGCCGTCGTCGTCGGCCTCGCCCACGGTGACGGAGGCGTGCTCGCCGGGGGCCAGCAGCTCGTCGTAGACGGCCTGCAGCCAGACCATGGGCGTGTGCTTGTGGAGGTACTCGAGGCTGTTGTCCTCCAGGCTGCGGGGGCGTCGGATCCCGCCGTCCCGGTCCCGGTAGGGGGAGCCGGCCAGGAAGAGGCGGTCGCGGGCCCGGGTGCAGGCCACGTAGGTGAGGCGCTTGGCCTCGGCGTACTCGCGCCGGGTGGCGTGCTCGAAGTAGGCCTCCCACCGGCGGGGCTGGCCCAGGGAGGCGGTGTCGCCGTACGGGCCCGGCTGCTCCACGGTGACCTCCAGCGGGAGCACCAGGCCGAAGCGGCCCGACAGGTAGGGCCGGTCGTCCTTCACGCGCCAGAACATGGGCTGGTCCAGCTCGGTGACGAACACGTAGGGCCACTCGAGCCCCTTGGCCCGGTGGATGGTGCTGATGGTGACCAGGTCGTCCTCGGGCGTGTAGAGCGGGGCCTCCTCCTCGGGGTCGGCCCGCTTCACCCGGGCGTCGAGCCGCTCCACGAAATGGGAGAGGGGCTCCCGGCCGGCCCGGCGCGCGATTCGGAGGAGCTTGGCCACGTTCCGGAGGCCCACGGGGCTGTCCGGGGCGCCGGCCAGGAAGGTGCGGTAGCCCGACTCCTCCAGGGCGATCTCCAGCAGGCGGTCGTGGGGCACCCGCTCGGCGTAGTCGCGGAGCTCCTCCACGAGCTCCGCCGCCCGCAGCGCCCGGCGGGCGCCCTCCTCGCGGGAGACGATGTCGCCGGCGTCCCGGAGGGCGTCGAAGAGGGACCCCACGGACTCGGCCGGCGCCGCCGCGGCCGTGGACTCGGCGGCGAGCTCGGCCAGGGTGACGTCGTCCACGCCCCCCAGGGGCGAGCGGAGGAACGCCGTGAGCGCCACCGGGTCGTGAGGGTCGGAGACGGTCCGGAGCATGTGCACCAGGTCCTGGATCTCCCGCCGCCCGTACAGGCCGCTCCCCCCGTACACGTGGCAGTCCACGCCCCGCTGGCGGAGCGCCCACTCGTAGTGGCGGGCCGACCGCTTGAGGGAGCGGGAGAGGACGGCGATGTCCCGGGGGCGGACGGGCCGGGCCTCCTCCGTGCCGTCGGGCCTGCGCTCGCGGACGGGATGCTCCTCCGGTCGGTCCAGGATCTCCTTCACCCGGTCGGCCACGGCCTCGGCCACCCGCTCCGAGCCGCCGGCCTCCGAGAGCAGGATCTCCACGGGGGGCGCCTCCGCGGCCGGGTCCGGTCCACCGCCGGAGGCGCCGCTCCCGTCGCTCTTGCCGTCCCCGTTCGTGTTCGCGTCCGCGTGGTCCCACGCCGGCCGCCGCGGGCGGAGCGGCCGGTAGGGCGCCTCGAAGGCCGGCGACTCCTCGTCGGGGTCCGGCATCACGGTCCCCAGGAACTCGTCGTGGAAGCGGGAGAGGGCGGGGCGGGGGCGGAAGGTGTCGCCCAGGGCCCGGTACGTGCCCCCGGCGTCCTCCAGCACCCGGCGGCTCTTCCGCCACAGCCGGATGTCGGCGTTCCGCCACCCGTAGATGCTCTGCTTCGGGTCGCCCACCAGCACCAGGCGGAGCGCCGGGCGGCCGTCGCCCAGGGCGGGGAAGGGGACGGGCTCGTCGTCGGGGAGCCCGGTCCACCCCGGGAGCCCCGCCAGCCGGAAGAGGAGCACCATCTGGAGGAGGCTCGTGTCCTGGTGCTCGTCCACCACCAGCAGGCGCGTGTCCGATCGGTAGGCGCCCTGGACCTCGGGCCGCCGGGCCAGGTCGCAGGCCCGGATCAGCACGTGGGTGTGGTCCAGGACGCCGTCCTCCTCCAGGCGGTCGGTGTAGCGGTCGTAGGCCCGCTCCAGGAAGCCCAGCACCTGTTCGGCCCGCTCCTCCAGGGCCCGGTCGGCGTCGCCGGGCTCGATTCCGAGCCGCTCCCAGTCGGGTCCCCGCCCGCGGCGGCCCAGGACCCGGAGCAGCCCGTCGGCGTCGTCCAGGGCGTCCGAGACCACCCGGACGCTCCGGCCGTAGCCGTACTGGCGCACCAGCAGCTGCGCGCCGCCCACGCGCTCCTCGACGGCCCGGCGGATGGCGCCCTCCGCCACCTCGCGCCGCAGGGCCGCGGCGTCGCCCGGGTCCAGGATCTCGAAGCCGGCCTCCACGCCGGCCAGGGCCCCGTAGTCGCGGATGAGCTGTCCGGCGAAGGCGTCGATGGTGCCGATGGGGGCCTCGTCCACGGCGAAGGAGCGCTCGGCCCACCGCTCGCGGGCCCGTCCCCGTTCCGCCTCGGCCAGGGAGCGGATCCGGCCGCGCAGCCGCTCCTTGAGCTCGCCGGCGGCCTTCCGGGTGAACGTGATGGCCCCCACCTGGTCCAGCTCCAGCGGATCGTCGGCCCGCTGCCCGTCCACCTCGGTGTAGCCCAGCTCGTGGGCCAGCTTCTCCACCACCAGCAGGGTCTTCCCGCTCCCGGCGCCGGCCTCCACCTGCAGGTGGCCGTCGCGCCGGCGGACCACCTGGCGCTGGTCCTCGGTGAGGCGGATCGCGTCGCTCACTCGGCGGCCTCCCCGCCGGCGTCCGCCGGGGCCCCGTCCTCCGCTCCCTCCGCCGCGTCCGGGGCGATCCGGCGGTACTCGTCCCATCCGATGCGGAGCGGCATCTCGAAGCGCCGTCCGCCGCCGGCCCCCGTCGCGCCGCCCCTCCGGCGCTGGCAGCAGAGGGGGCCCATGGGGCAGCCCCAGGTGTCGGGATCGGGGGAGGGGGCGAAGCGGCCGGCGCGCATCTCCTTCACCATGCCCGCGGCCTCCCGCAGCGCGGCCCGCTCGGCCCGGAGCACCGGGTTGTCGCCGAGCTGGCGGTCGGCGGTCAGGTGCACCCGGCCCTCGTCGTCCACGCGGGCCCGCCGCACATCGAGCCGCCCGGAGCGGGTCGGGTTGGCCGTGGTGAGGACCCCGAAGCCGTAGATGTGGCGGCGACCCTCGCCGTATTCCTCCTCGTGCCGGCGGAGCATGCGGGCGTAGAGCGGCAGCTGCAGCGCCTTCCCCTCCAGAAACTGCTCCGGCCCGGGCTGCCGGGCCCAGCGGCCCGTCTTGTAGTCGCGGATCACCAGCGACCCGTTGGCGGCCCGGGACTCGGGGGCCAGCCGCGGGTCGTCCACCGCCTCCACCCGGTCGATGGTCCCCCGGAGGCGGAAGGTCTCCTCCAGGGCCTCCACCTCCACCGGCCGTCGGCCCGTGCCGAGGCGGCGCTCCAGGCCCTCGATGCGGGTCCGGAGGCCCCCGTGGCCCGGGTCCTCCTCGGCCCGGAGCATCTCGGTCAGGTCCCAGGCCACGAAGCGGCGGAGCAGGTGGACCACCACGTCCCGGTCCAGGCGCCACAGCTCCTCGTGGCCCGATCCGGTGGTCTCCTGCAGGACCTCGCGGGCGACCTCCTCCAGCTCGTCCAGGATCCGGGGGATCGCCTCCCCGGAGGACGGCGGCAGGCGCCCCTCGTCCAGGAGGCGCCGGTAGAGCTTCTCCAGGATCCGGTGCTGGACGGTGCCGAAGGCCCCGGCCTCTCCGTGGCCCGTCTCCGCCTCCACCCGCTCCCTCAGCCCCAGCACGGTGCCCAGGAAGAAGCGGAAGCGGCAGCCGCGGTAGGACCGGAACGCGGAGGGGCTGAAGGTCGCCTCCTCGGAGCGGATCCATTCCGGCACCTCGGCGGGGAGGAAGAGGCCGGCGTACTCCCCGAACGCCGGGCGGTCCTCGAACAGCCGGGTCTGCTCCCACGGGTTCTCCCGGAGCACGCGCTCCAGGTCGTCCCGCATTCGGGCCACGGCCCACGCGCTCCGGGCCCGGTCGGTCCCGGGCCGGCCCAGCCATCCGCGGAGCAGGGCGTCGTCCGTCATCCGCTTCCGGACCTCGGCCGGGCTGGCGGCGGGGTCGTCGGTGACCTCCCGGTAGCGGGCGGTGGCCAGCAGCTCGGCGTCCCGCTCGGAGCGGACGTCGCCCTCGTCGCCGGGCAGGACGTCCCGGGCCGTGAGGTCCGTCACCTCGAAGTCGTCCAGGCGGAGGCCCAGGTGCGTGAGGAACGGCGAGGTGACGAGCGCCTTCCCGCGGTCGTCGGCCGCCGGGGCGGTCAGGGTGAGCCGGTCCCGGGCGGAGCCCGCCGCCAGCTGGAAGAGCAGACGCTCCCGGGCGCTCCGCTGGGCCCGGGTCGGGAGGTTCACGGCGCGGCGCTCCTCCTCGGTGAGCAGGTACTCGTCCGATTCCCGCGCGGCGGGGAAGACGCCGTCCACCAGCCCGATGACGAAGACCCGGCTCCACGACCGGTACCCGGCCTGGGAGGGGCCCACCAGGTGAACCGCCCGGCGGGGGTAGCTGGAGACGCGGATCCGCTCGCGGGAGGCGATCTCCCGCAGCTCGGCGTGGAACTCGGCGGCGTCCATGGGAAGATCCTCGAGCCCCGCCACCTCCCGCCCCCGGAGCCAGTCGTTGGCGCCGTGGAGGAGCCGGTTCAGGCCGTCCAGGTCCACGCGGGCGAGCCGGAGCCGCTCCTCCTCGTCGATCTTCGCGTGGGGCGCGTAGACGCGGTCCTCCAGGTCCCAGCGCTCCACGGCGGACGCCAGGCCCTCGACCCACTCGGTGGGGCGCTGCTCGCCGCCGCCGGCGAAGCCCTCCAGGGCGTCCACCCAGGCCGCCAGCGCGTCCGCGCTCTCCAGCACCTCGCGGTCCTCCACCGACTGCACCAGGAGGTCCGTCTCCTCCATCACCTCCTCCACCATCTCGGTGAGCCGCTCCACCCACCCCTCGCCGGTGTCGGGCTCCTCCTCCCGGCGGGCCGCCCGCCGGAGCACCGCCGGGCTCACGTCCGGGAGCAGGTAGGGGGACTCGGCCAGGGCCACCAGGTCGCGGGCGGGCCACCCCTCGGCGGGGAGGCGGTAGGCCAGCAGCAGGGCGCGGACGGCGGGGACGTCGGTGAGGCGCGCCTCGTAGGAGGCCACCGAGGGCACGCCCATCTCCCGCAGCCGGCGCTCCAGGTCCGGCGCGCGGCGGGCCATGTCCCGGGCCACCACGGCGATCTCGTGCAGCGGGACGTCCTCCTCCAGGGCCAGCCGCTTCACCTCGCCGGCCACCCAGTCCAGCTCCAGCTGCTCGTCCGGGAGGCGGACCCCGCGCACGGCGCCGGCCGACTCCACGGGCCTCCGCCGGAAGGCGAACGGGGCCCGGCCCAGGGCCTCCAGGTCCCGGGGCACGGGCTCCCGGTCCGGGCCGCCGTCACCGTTCGAATCCGCCCCGGACGCCGGGTCGATGAGCGTGCGGGCGGCCTCCGCGCCCTCGGCCGTCCACCGCTCGTACAGCGGCTCGTTGGCGTGGACGGCCCACGCCTCCTCCGGCAGGTCGTCGGGGAGCAGGGCCACCACCTCCACCCGCTCCACGTCGGGATGGGAGGCGGCGGCCTCGATCCACGTCACGTGCGGCGAGGTCGGGAACTGGCCGTCGACGCCCAGGACCCGGAACCGGGCGAGGCCGTGGGGCGGGGCCACCTGCGAGGCGGACCCGGCGGCCGCCACCTCCTGGCCGCGGGGGCCCAGGTAGCCGCCGCTCTCCAGCCGGGCCCGGTAGCGGCGGAAGAGCTCCACCGCCTCACGGGCCCGGGCGTTCAGCTCCTCCGACCGGGCGCCGGTGGCCAGCCGCTCCTGCAGCTCCGCCACCGGCAGGTCCGCCGGCTCCAGCTCCAGCAGGAGGCGGGTCAGGGAGCGCAGGGTCGCCTCCGAGACGCGGTCGCCGATGACCTGCCCCTCGAACCAGCGCCCCTCCGACTCGGCGTGCATCTGCCGGATCAGGGCCGCCACCACCTGGCGCACCTGGGAGGCGGTGAGCACCGGCCGGCCCGGCAGATGGTTCAGGTAGTGGTCGAAGAGCTCGGAGAAGGTGAGCACCCGGGCGCCCAGCCACCCGCCGCCCTCCTCGACGTCCAGCAGCCGGTCGCGGAGCTCGCGCTTGAGATACGCCCGGGGCACCACCGCCGCCGTCCGCTCGCCGGCGGGGCGGTCGGCCAGGAATCGCGCGGTGTGGTCCAGGACGCCGCGCGGCGACGGGGAGGTGATGAGCTCGACGGTCACGCCTCCAAGGTAGGAGGGAGTCCGGCGGCGGACAGGACGAGGGTCCGCGCGCCGTTACCTTGCGGCCGCTCGTCGACTCGGCGCACGACGCGCCCCGACCCTCGGAGGCACAGCATGGATCTCCCCACCCTTCGCACCGAGCGGCTCTCCCTCGGCCTCGTCGAGCCGTCGGAGGCCGGCCGGATCGCCACGCTGGCCGGAGACCGCGAGGTGGCCCGGAACACCGAGTCGATCCCCCACCCGTATCCGGAGCCGGAGGCGGAGACCTTCGTGGAGCGCATCCGGCAGCAGGTGGGCGCCGGTGCGGCGGCGGTCTTCGCCGTGCGGCTGGCGGACGCAGGGGAGGAGGACGGAGAGCTGATCGGGATGATCGGTCTTCACCCGGAGTCCGAGCACGAGCGCGCGGGGCTGGGCTACTGGATCGGCCGGCCGTACTGGGACCGCGGCTACGCCACCGAGGCCGGTCGGGAGGTGATCCGCTGGGGGTTCGACGAGCGGCGGTTGCGGCGCATCTACGCCGAGAGCTTCTCGCGGAACGAGGCGTCCTGCCGCGTGCTGGAGAAGCTCGGCATGCGGAGGGAGGGCGTCCTCCGGAGCCACTTCCGGAAGTGGGACGAGTTCGTCGACGTGGTAGTCTACGGCCTGCTGCGGTCGGAGTGGGAGGAGGAGGGAGGAGGCTGACGTCCCCGTGGACGCGTCCTCGGCCGCGGGGTAACGTGCAGATGACCGCAGGCGGCACACCCGGGACGGCTCCGCCGCACCCCGGGCCCCACGACGAGGAGGTCACCGTGTCATCCCTGGACCGTCCCC
>CANPVF010000034.1 GCA_947581645.1 Candidatus Caribbeanibacter nitroreducens
GGGGAAGAGCGAGGCCGCGAATACAACGAGCAGCAGCTCCGCGATGCGTCCGGCCGGCGGAAGGCGGACGACGGCGTCCACGGCCGGTTCAGCCGTCACGGAGCTCGGAGGCGTGGTCCTCGGCGAACGTACGGACGCCGATGGGAGGCCGGCCCGTGATGCGCTCCACGACGTCCGTGGTGCGCTCCGTGGGGCCTCCGGCGCGCTGGTAGGCGGCGATGGCCAGCAGCGCGGCCACGCGCCAGGTGGGCATTCCGGCGTCCCGGAGGCGCCGCCAGGCCTGGTCCTCCGACTCCGCCACGTACTCCAGGTCCCGGTCCAGCACGTCGGCCAGGACCCCTGTGACCTCGCCGTAGCTGGCGGCCTCGGGTCCGGTGAGCGTGTACGTGCGCCCGCCGTGGCCGCCGGAGGTGAGGATCTCGGCGGCCACCGCGGCGATGTCCCGGGTGTCGATGAACGGTATCCGGCCGTCCCCCGAGGCGGAATACACGCGACCGGCGTCGCGGTCGAAGACGGTGGGATCCAGCAGGTTCTGCATGAAGTGGTGAGGGCGGAGGATCGTCCACTCCGGTCCGGCGTCTCTCAGCTCACGCTCGACGTTGTAGTGCCAGAGGCCGATCACGGAGCGGGAGTGATCGGTGGCACCCAGGGCGGAGAGCTTCACGACGTGCTCCACGCCGGCGGTGACCGCGGCCTCGATGGCGTTCTTCTGGAGCCTGACCATGTCCGCCGTGTTGCCGGTGAGGAGGAAGAGTCGCTCGACGCCGCCGAACGCCCGGACGAGACCGGCCGGTTCGGCCAGGTCGGCCTCCATCCAGTCCACCTCGCCCCCGTCCTCGGCCGTCTCCGCCGTCTCCGGCCGTCGCGAGTACGCCCGGACGCCCACCGGCGCGGACCGCAGCCGGTCCACCAGCGCGCTACCGATCGTTCCCGTCGCCCCCGTGACTCCGATCAATGGCCTGTCGCTCCTCCCGGTTCAGTGTCGTTCGGGCCGCGCTCCGGCTCTCGACATCTCGGCCCTCCGGTGGACGGCATCATACAATTGTACGCGCATGCTCGTCCGATTCGCCCGGAGCATCAATCCATGCCCGAACGGAGGCGACGGAAGATGGAAACTGGAGGATCGCGCGTCGCCGTCGTGACCGGCGGCAACCGCGGGCTCGGGCTCGAGACCTGTCGCCAGCTCGGCGCCCGGGGACTGAGGGTGGTGCTCACCGCCCGGGACCCGGAGGCGGGACGGGACGCCGCATCCGGCCTGCGGGCCGACGGGCTCGACGTGCGCTTTCGTCGCCTGGACGTCACCGAGCCGGGGCATGTCGAGGAGCTGTCGGCCTTCCTGTCGGAGGAGGTCGGTCGGGTCGACGTGCTGGTCAACAATGCCGGCGTGTATCTGGACCGCGGCGTGGCGGCGCTGGACGTGGACCCTGAGGCGGTTCGCCGGACCATGGAGGTGAACGCGTACGGGCCGCTCCGGCTCTGCCAGGCTCTCGTCCCGATGATGCGGCGGCAGGGCTACGGCCGGGTGGTCAACGTCTCCAGCGGCAGCGGCGCCTTCGACGAGATGGGGACCGGAACGCTGGCCTACGGCGCGTCCAAGACCTGGCTGAACGCCATGACCCGGAAGGTGGCGCTGGAGACCGAGGACGACGGGGTCCTGGTGAACGCGGCCTGTCCGGGCTGGGTGCGGACCCGCATGGGCGGAGAGGGGGCAGCGAGGTCTCCGGAGGAGGGCGCCGACACGATCGTATGGCTGGCGACCCTCCCGGAGGACGGTCCCACCGGCGGATTCTTCCGGGACCGGGAGCGGATCCCGTGGTAGGTCACTCCAGGCGCTCTACGGCCCGGAGGTCGGAGATCTCGAAGCCCTGTTCCTCGTCGGCGACGTTCGCCCGAAAGTCGAAGAACACATCGGTGGGGTAGCCCAGGCGGTCGTGAAACTCCAGGTGGGTGTGGACCGGGTCGCGGTCTCGCCACTCCATGATCAGGGCGAAGAGACCGTCGACCGTGCGGTAGCTGGACGCGGGGAGGGGCGGGGCGTCCTCGCCGGCGACCGGGGTCACGCTCACGATGCTGTCTCCCGCGACCTCGATGATCACGGGTTCCGTCCCGGCGCAGAAGCAGCGGTTCCGGTAGGTGAACAGGTAGTGCCCGGGGCGGTTCGACCGCCAGCGGTCCAGGTTCGCGTCGAGCCGGTCCCCGCCGATCCCGAGGATCCCCGAACAGCCGCCGGCGATCAGGGGAACGATGACCGCAGCCAGGAGCGTGAGCAGCAGCGGCCCGCGGCCGCCCGATGTCCGGTGGTCCTCTCGTGACGCCATGATATGCATTCGATATTCCGTGCTGGAGCTGGCCCTCCCGATGAGGGAACGTCCGAGAGCACGGACCTGTTACAGAGCGATCGGACCGGAGACACCATGACCGAGACCACACACGAGCGAGTCGGCCGGCTGCTTCGCGAGCTGCCGGGGTCGGAGAGATTCGAGATCCCACCCCCCGTGTTCGAGGCCCTCGGCGGCGAGTTCGTCGAGTTCGAGCCGGGACGTTCCCTCACGGCGGAGTGGCCGGTGAGCGACCTTCACCGGGGTCCGAGCGGCCGCCTGCAGGGCGGCATTCTGGCCGCGTACTTCGACAACACGGTCGGGCCGCTGGCCTTCCTCACCGGCCGGGACTTCTACGTCAGCGTCGACCTCTCGACCGAGTTCCTGCGCCCGGTCCGTCCTGAGGACGATACGGTGGTCGTGGAGGCCGAGGTCCTGGGCGAGACCAGCAGGCTCCTCTTCATCCAGGGCGAGTGCCGTCGGCCGGACGGGACGGTCCTGGCCCTGTGTCGGACCAAGCTCATCGCCGTGGACGAGGAGGCGCCGGAACCGTCGTGAGCCGGGGCGGATCGACGCCTTTCTCCGAGGGCCGGTGTCGCGTATCCTGCCGGCGGGCAGGGGTGCCGGGAGACGCTCTCGGCTGAGATCACACCCTCTCACCTGATCCGGGTCATGCCGGCGTAGGGAGTCCCGCGAGGACCCACCTCCCAGCGCTCCTCCCCGTTCGTCGATCTCTCTCCGACAGCGAGGAGCGCACCGTGAGCTTCACCGACGCCCTTCTCGATGCCGCGCGTCCCGTCTGGGAGGCGCAGGTCGAGCACCCCTTCGTGGCCGGCATCGCCGACGGCACCCTCCCGGAGGAGAAATTCCGCCGGTGGGTCGAGCAGGACTACCGGTACCTGAAGGAGTTCGCCCGGATCTTCGCGTGGGCCGCCGCTCGTGCCGAGCGCCTGGAAGCGATGCAGTGGTACGCCGGCGTCCTGGACCTGACGCTGAACACCGAGATGGAGCTCCACCGCGACTACGCACGCCGCTTCGGGGTCACCCCCGAGGAGCTCGAGGAGGTGGAGATGTGGCCGACCACCCGCGCGTACACGGACTTCCTGGTTCGGACCGCTGCCGACGGCGAGATGGCCGACCTGCTGGCGGCCCTGCTCCCGTGTGCCTGGGGCTATGCCTGGGTGGCGGAGAAGATGGCCGAGGGCGGTGTCCCGGAGGACGCCCGCTACGCCGACTGGATCGAGCAGTACACCGACGAGGAGTTCCGCCAGGCGGCGGCCTGGCTCCGGGAGGAGATGGACCGGCAGGCCGCCGACCGGGGGGCGGAGAAGCGCGAGTCCCTCGTCGAGACCTTCGTCCTCTCCAGCCGCTACGAGTGGCAGTTCTGGGAGATGTGCTGGCAGGGGGAGGAATGGTCCCCGTGAGGTAGGGACGAACGGGGGATCGGTCGGGGGCTCAGTGTGCCGGCTGTGTACCGGTTCTATGGGCGACACGTGCGTTGCTGCCAGTCGTCTCCCCTCCCGGAGAGTCGCTGGCTGCCTCTCGGGAGACCGCGCGGTAGGGAGGGATCCTGAACTGGCCGAGACGCCCAATGGTGTCTCAGAGGTTCGGCCATTCTTTCCGAATCTGATCGACGAGAAAGCTGGGCGCCGTTGAGCTTCATCCAGATGCGACGTACGTATCGAGTACAATGTTTCGGTCACCTTCCCGACGAGACCGGGGTTCCCGGGCCGCAGGAGTATCGGTGCGGGTCCGATCTGCTGTGAGCCTCGCAGCGGTTCTCTTCGCAGCTGCGACCTGGAATGCCGAAACGCTTCATGGCCAGCAGGACTCCGCGGCGACGATTGAGGCTGGAGACCGGGTCAGGGTGTGGCAGCCACAGGCCGGAATACGCGGCGAAGAGTTCACGCTTGAGAGTTGGACAGACGACTCTCTCGTCGTGCTGTCCTCCGGTTCCGGTGCGGCCACCCATCTGTCGAAACGGAATATCGAGCAGCTCAAGAAACGTCGGGCCGAGGGAAGCCACCTGTGGGACGGCGTGCTCATCGGGAGTGGAGTCGGCCTGGTCGCAGATGCCGTCTGGACCACAGCGCTGTGCAGCAGCATTGACCATGCGATTCACGTCTCCTGCGTGACCTATGCTCCCATGTTCCTCTCCGTTGTCACAGTACTGCCCGGTGCCATCGCCGGGGGGCTGATTGGAGCGACCGTTGAGAACTATGAGTGGATCTCGGTCGATATCGGCCCCGCGGTTGGGCCAGCGACCAGCAGGCCGGCAACGGGGGCGGGGGTGTCAGCTCGGGTGGAACTGCGGCTCGAAGCTCTACCTTGAATGGCGCACGGAGGGGAACCGAAACCACCAGTTGGGTTCCACGCCTCGCTGGCGCTGGTGAGGGCATGAGAGTCAGGCGAAGGGATCTGGCCGGAGTGGTGGGTATGCGCTCGCGCGACGGGGCGGGACCAGCTGCATCGGGCTGTGTCGGGCTGGCGGTCGTCGTGCTCATGTTCCTCGTCGCGCCTCGGGGGTTTCCATCAGCGTTCGGCTTGACGCCCCGACGTTACCGTAGGGAGCGAGTTTGGTCCGGGCACTCCCCCTTCCAGTTATTGGGCCAGCAGGCTCCCCGCCTGGACCGTCCACGGGGAGTGCCATAAGAGGACGGTCCCGGCGTCTTCCTCGCCGAGAACCCCGACGGAGAGTTCGTCCTGTGGACGCCGCCGACGGGGCCGATGGGCAGCTGGAGCGGGACCGTTGCTCCCGACCAGTGTCCCACGATGCTCGGGGGGAATCCACTTCCGCCGCTGCTGATCGCCCACGGGAAGTGGTGGACGCTCCACGCGTGGGTCTGGATGCCGAACCCGGAAGGCGTCTTCCACTCCACGAATCCGCGGGTCCCCTACGCTTCCTACGGCGGCACGTCGTCGCTGTCGACCGCGGCGAAGCCGGCCTCCAGCGCGGCGTACCAGATCTCGTCGGGCACCTGCTGCCGTCCTTTCCACCGGGCGGAAGCGGTCCGCGGCCCGGGGTCGGCGCCGCGGCGACGGTTCTCGGCCTCCAGCTCCCGGACCGGATCCTCCGGGAGCTCCGGCGGGTCGGGCCGCTCCT
>CANPVF010000035.1 GCA_947581645.1 Candidatus Caribbeanibacter nitroreducens
CGGCACCGCGGTCTCGAGCCAGACGACATCCCCAACCTGGCCCGTCGCCGTGACCGGATCTGTGGGGAGGCGGTCCACAGCGTCGTGGGGAAAGCCTCGATAGCGATCCGGACCGGGCCCGATGGGATTCCGGAAGGCGGGTCGGGCCACCCCTGTCGTCCCGAGGTGCAGGATGCGAAGGGAACCTGCACACGTCAATGTACCGGGTCGTCGGAGCACGAGAGGACGGGGGACACGACGAGGTAGAAGCGTGGCCGAGCTCAGCCTGTTCAGCGTCCTGCACGCCCTGCTGGCCGCGGCGCTGACCTACGACGTCCTGCTGCACAAGGAGCGTCCGGTCTCCTCCGTGCTGTGGCTCTGGGTGGTGTGGACCCTCCCGTACGCCGGGGCCCTCGCCTATTTGACCTTCGGCAAGGACCGTGTGAGCCGCGGCGCGGAGGAGCGGGCGGCGACCCGGTCGCTCGTGGCCCGCCGGGCGGAGCTGCACCCGACGTTCGAGGGGCATGCCGTGGACCGCCTCCACTTCGACCCGGAGGCCGGGCACGACCATCCCGGCGGGCACATCTTCCGCGGCACCGACCCGGCCGTGCGGCGGAACCGGGTTCTGCGGGGCAACCGCCTCCGGCTGCTCGTGGACGGCGACGAGTACTACCCGGAGCTTCTGGACGCCGTGGCGGAGGCCGAGAGCTCGATCCACCTGCAGACCTTCATCTTCGGTACGGGACGGATGCCGGAGCGCCTGCGGGACGCCCTGGCGGAGAGGGCGGCCGAGGGCATCGAGGTCCGTCTGCTGTACGACCGCTTCGGATCCACCCGCGCGCACTTCACCGACTTCTTCGGTCCCGCCCGGCGCGCCGGCGTCCGCGTGAAGTCCATCAGTCAGGCGAATCCGCTCAAGGGGCGGTTCCAGATCAATCTCCGGAACCACCGGAAGATCGCCGTGGTGGACGGGCGGGTGGGCTTCGCCGGCGGGATCAACGTCAAGGACAGCCAGTACGGGCCGTACGCCGCCGGCGAGCCGATCCGGGACTACCACGTGCGCCTGGAGGGCCCGGCCGTCTCCGACCTCCAGCTACAGTTCGTGGAGGACTGGGTGTTCGCCACGGGCACCCGGCCCGACGACCTGCTCGAGGAGCGGTACTTCCCGGACGTCGACACCCCGGGGGACGCCCTGGTGCAGGTGGTCCCCGGCGGGCCCGACGTGGAGGGGCGGGGCCTGTCCGACGCGCTGTTCGGCGCCATCTCCGCGGCGGAGCGGTCTTTGGATCTGGTCACCCCGTACTTCGTCCCGGACGAGCCCGTCTACCAGGCGCTCCGCTACGCCGCGCTCCGCGGTGTGGACGTGCGCCTCGTCCTCCCCGAGCGGGGCAACCACTGGTACGCGGAGCAGGCGGCGCGGGCGCTGTACGAGAAGCTCCTGGAGGCGGGCGTGAGGATCTTCGAGCGGGCGCCGCCCTTCATGCACGCCAAGGCGCTCGTGGCCGACGGGGCCTACGCCATGCTGGGCTCCGCCAACCTGGACTACCGGAGCCTGCACCTGAACTTCGAGACGAACGTCGAGGTGGGGGACGCGGCGTTCGCGGCCGTCCTGGAGGAGCAGGTGGAGGAGGAGATCGCCGCCAGCCGCGAGGTGGGCCTGGAGCAGCATCGCTCCCGGCCGGTGAGCCACAGGCTGATCCAGAACTTCTGCCGGCTCTTCCAGCCCGTGCTGTGACGGGCGTCGCGGGTCGGTGAGAGGGAGATTCCCGCACGGGCGCGTCCGGGATCTCCCCACGGTTGCGTGGCGGCGAGCACCGTAGCGTAGGTTCCGGACGCGTGCGGAGTCCCCGCGGAAACCGTCACCAGAACATCGGTCGAGGAGAGAGCCGCATGGAGAGATCGGAGCTGAAGGAGATCGAGCTGGAGCACCCGGTCTGGCACCGCTTCTACACGGTCTCGCCGCTGATCGTGGTCGGGACCCGGGAGGAGGATGGCTTCGACCTGGCCCCGAAGCACATGGCGACGCCGCTGGGGTGGGAGAACTACTTCGGGTTCGTCTGCACCCCGCGGCACGCCACCTACCGGAACGCCGTCGAGCACGGTGCCTTCACGGTGACGTTCCCCCGGCCGGACCAGGTCGTGGTCACCAGCCTCACGGCCACGCCCCGGTGCGACGACGAGTCCCACACCCCCGGGCTGGAGGCCATGGATACCTTTCCCGCCGACGAGGTGGAGGGCCGGTTCCTGGAGAAGGGGTACGCCTTCCTGGAGTGCGAGCTGGATCGGACCGTGGACGGGTTCGGCGACGCGAGCCTGGTGGCGGGGAAGATCGTCTCGGCCCGGATTCACCCGGACGCGCTCCGGAAGTCCGAGGCCAGCGACCAGGAGCTGCTGCGCTCCCACCCGCTGCTGGCCTTCCTGAGCCCCGATCGGTACGCCCGCGTCGGGGAGGAGACCTACACGTTCCCCTATCCCGCAGATTTCGAGGCGTGAGGGGGCTGGACCTGGCCGTGGGCGAGAGGGAAGGGCTCCTGGACACCGTGGACGCGGGGCGCGTCCTGGATCACCTGCGGGGCGAGAGGGACGCGATGGTCCGGGAGCTCACCGCCCTGGCCGAGATGGAGTCGCCCACGCCGGAGCCCCGGCGGCAGGGACCGGTGTTCGAGCGGCTGGCCGGGATGCTGGAGGCCGCCGGGTACCGGTGCCGCCGCTTCCCGGGCCGGGAGTCCGGGGGGATCATGCTCGCCGTGCCACGCGCCCGGGAGAGGGGCCGACCGTACCAGCTGCTGCTGGGTCACGTGGACACCGTGTGGCCGGTGGGCACGCTGGAGGAGATGCCCGTGCGGGTCGACGACGGGAAGCTCCGCGGGCCCGGCACCTTCGACATGAAGGGAGGGCTCGTGCAGGCGGCCTTCGCGCTGCGGGCCCTGGCCGAGCTCGACCTGGAGCCGGGAGTGACGCCGGTTTTCCTGATCAACTCGGACGAGGAGCAGGGGAGCCGGGATTCGCGTCGACACATCGAGCGCCTGGCCCGGCGCGCGGACCGGGCCTTCGTGATGGAGCCGGCGCTGGGCACGTCCGGGGCGCTGAAGACCGCCCGCAAGGGCACCGGGTCGTTCACCGTGACCGTCCGCGGGAAGAGCGCCCACTCCGGCCTGGCCCCGGAGGAGGGAGCCAGCGCCATCGTCGCACTCTCGGAGGTCGTGCAGGGGCTGCACGAGCTGAACGACCCGGAGCGCGGCGTGACGGTCAACGTCGGCACCATCGAGGGCGGCGGACGGACCAACGTCATCGCCGAGGGGGCCCGCGCCGAAGTGGGCGTCCGGGTCGCCCGATCGGAGGACGTGGATCGGCTGATCGAACAGATCCGCGGGCTGAGCCCCTCGGTGCCCGGTACCGAGGTGGACGTGGAGGGCGGCCTCGGCCGACCGCCCATGGAGCGCACCCCCGGCGTCGCGGTGCTCTGGCGTGCCGCCGACCGGATCGGGCATCGCCTGGGGCTCGATCTGGAGGAGGGGCGCTCCGGCGGCGCCTCGGACGGCAACCTCACGGCCCGGCACGTCCCCACCCTGGACGGCCTCGGGGCCGTGGGCGACGGCGCCCACGCGGCGCACGAGCACGTCCGAATCGACGCGATGCCGGAGAGGGCGGCCCTCCTGGCGCTCCTGCTGCTCCTCCCGGACACCGGGACGCTGGAGCAGGAGCTGAACGCGAACCGCCGACCCGGGGAGGACGAATGAACCACCCGTACTTCTATACCTCGCTCACCCGCATCTCGGAGCTCGAGGAGAGGGGGTGCGACGTGGAGCCGCTGGACCGGGAGCGCTGGTCCACCGGCGACTACGTGGTCGCGGAGGTGCGTACACGCGCCGCCGGGCGGACCGTGGAGCTCTCCACGGGCCGGGTCATCGAGGTGGCCGAGGGGGATCTCCTGGTCGGGGCCCTCGGCCGGCGGGAGGCCACTCTGGAGGCCACCGGCTCCTGGGAGGCGGTGGGCCCGGACGGCCGGATGCACGTCCTCTCCGGGGGCGGGATCCTGGGAAAGATGACCTCGCGGTCCACGGACATGTCGCCGCTGGTGCCGGTGACCTACCGCGGCCACGCCGTGGTCGACGGGAGCACGACGGGCATGCGGGACTGGGCCCCGGACCCGCCGGAGCGGGAGTGGACGGCGCCGACGGTGCTCCTGGTGGGCACCTCCATGTCGGCGGGCAAGACCACCGCCGCCCGGGTCATCATCCGCCGGCTCAAGCGGATGGGCCTCCGGGTGCTGGGCGGCAAGCTGGCGGGCGCCGGCCGGTGGCGGGACGTACTGACGATGCGGGACGCCGGCGCCGACGCCATCTACGACTTCGTCGACGCCGGCCTGCCCTCCACCGTGGTCCCGGCCCTGGAGTACCGGCCGGCCCTGCGCCGGCTGCTCTCCTTGATGGCCGGCGAGGAGCCCGACGTGGGCGTGGTGGAGGTGGGCGCGTCCCCGCTCGAGCCCTACAACGGGGCGCTGGCGGTGCAGGCCATCCGCGACACCATCGATTTCACGGTGCTCTGCGCCTCGGACCCGTACGCCGTCGTCGGCGTGAAGGAGGCCTGGGAGGGCGCGCCGGGGCCCGACCTCGTCACGGGAATCGCATCGAACACGACGGCCGGCCAGAGCCTGGTGCGCGAGCTCACCGGGATTCCGTGCCTCGATCTCCGCCGGAAGCGGGATCTGCCGGAGCTGGACGCGATGCTGGAGGACGCCGTCGGGACGTAGGTGGGAGCGGGCGCGGGAGAGGAGCGCCCGGGATCGGGGTGCTCAGCTCCCCGGTGCGAGCCGCAGCGCGTCCGGCAGGTAGGGCCGCACGGCGGAGTAGAGCCGTCCCGCGGCCAGGGGCAGGAGGCTGAACGCCACGACGATCCGCCACCCGGCGGCGCCGGGGTGCTCCAGGCCCATGACCCCGGAGATCCCCGGCAGGTAGGTCGCCCCCAGGATGAGCCCGACGCAGAGCACCAGGGCCCCCCAGATCCACGGGTTGCCGGTCACCTCGTTCCGGAAGACGCCCGACTCGGCCTCGGTCATGTTCAGCACGTGCCACAGCTGGGCCAGCGCCAGCGTCAGGAAGGAGACGGTGACGGCCCGTGTCTCGCCCATGCCCCCCGGCCCCAGGGCCAGCCAGAAGGCCGTCAGGACGGAGCCGGTGATCACGGCTCCGTAGGCGCCCAGCGACCACCAGTGGCGGGACTCCAGGATCGGCTCCTCCTTCTCCCGCGGCGGCCGCTCCAGGATGCCCTCGGCCCCCTCGCCCACGCCCAGGGCCAGGGCCGGGAAGACGTCGGTGACCAGGTTCAGGAACAGGATCTGGAGCGGAAGGAGCGGGAGGGGCGCCCCCGCCAGGGTGGCCAGGGTGACCACCATCAGCTCGCTCACGTTACAGGAGAGGAGGTAGACGACGAACTTCCGGATGTTGTCGAAGATGGCCCGACCGTGCTCGATGGCGGTGACGATGGTCCCGAAGCGGTCGTCCTGCAGGACCATGTCCGCCGCCTCCCGGGCCACCTGCGTGCCCCGCTTCCCCATGGCCACGCCGATGTCGGCCTTCTTGAGGGCCGGGGCGTCGTTCACCCCGTCGCCGATCATGGCGGTGACGTTTCCGGCCTCCTGGTGCAGCGACAGCAGGTCCAGCTTCTGGGCGGGCGAGATGCGGGCGAAGATCGAGGTGTCCAGGAGCGACGTCCGCCGTCCGGCGTCGGCCTCCGACAGCTCTCCCAGGTCGGTGGCGTCCACCACGCCGGCCTCCTCGTCGCCGACCAGGCCCACCGCCCGGGCCACGTACCGGGCGGTGGGCCCCTGGTCGCCGGTGACCATGACGACCCGGACTCCGGCCCCACGGCAGGCCTCCAGCGACGGGCGAACGTCCTCCCGTGCCGGATCCAGGAGCCCCACCAGCCCGAGGAAGGTGAGCTCGCGGTAGGGCGAGGCGTCCCGGTCGTCGGCTTCGCGGGTGGCCAGCGCCAGCACCCGGAGTCCCTCGTCGCCGAGCTCGCCGTTCAGGCGCTCCCACCGCCGGCGCTCCTCCTCGTCCAGGTCGGTCGTGCCGTCCTCCGTCCGCACGCGGTCGCTGGCCTCCAGCACCGCCTCCGGCGCGCCCTTGACGGCCACCAGCAGTCCGTCGCCCTCCGCCCGACGGTGCAGGGTGGCCATCATCTTGGTCTCCGAGTCGAAGGCCTCTTCCCGCACCTCGGGCCATCGCTCCAGGAGCTCCTCTCGCTCCATCCCCAGCGACCGTCCGGCCTCCAGGAGCGCCACCTCCGTGGGGTCGCCGGCGGGCTCGGCGTCGTCCCCGGCGTCCCTCTCCGGGAGGGCCGCGTTGTTGCAGAGCACGCCGATCCGGATCGCCTCCTCGACCTCCGCGTCCGGCTCCTCCGAGGGGGTCCAGTCCCCTGCGGGCAGGGCCAGCCGCTCGACGCCCATTCGATTCCGGGTCAGGGTGCCGGTCTTGTCGGTGAGGATGACGCTGGTGGATCCCAGCGTCTCCACGGCCGAGAGGCGGTCCACCAGGGCGTTCCGACGGGCCATGCGCCACATGCCCCGGGCCAGGGCGATGGTGGCCACGATGGGGAGGCCCTCCGGAATGGCGGCCACGGCCAGGGCGATGGCGGTCTCGACGATCAGGAGCAGATCCTTGCCCGTGGCGACACCCGATACCGCCACGAGCGTCGCCAGCCCCACGGTCACCCAGACGAGCCGCTGTCCCAGCACGTCCAGCCGCTCCTCCAGCGGCGTGACTTCCTCCTCGGCCTCCTCCACCAGCTCCGAGATGTGCCCGAGCTCCGTCTCCATGCCGGTGGCGACCACGACGCCCGACCCGGAGCCGCGGGTGACCGCCGTTCCCTTGTAGAGCATGGACCGGCGCTCGGAGATGGGAGCGTCGCCCGGCGCCGGCTCCTCCTGCTTCTCGACCGGCGTGGACTCGCCGGTCAGCGCCGACTCGTCGGCCTCGAGCCGGTTCGCCTCCAGCAGGCGGAGGTCGGCCGTCACCACGTCCCCGCCCTCCAGGAGCACCACGTCCCCCGGGACCAGCTCCCGGGCGGGGATCACGCGCGGCTGGCCGTCGCGGAGCACCCGCGCCTCGGTGGAGCCCAGCTCCCGGAGCGCCTCCATGGAGGTCACCGCCCGGAGCTCCGTGGCGAAGCCGATGGCCGCGTTGATCACCAGGACCGCGACGATGGCGCCGCCCTCGAGGGCTCCGCCGAAGACGAAGGAGAGGAGCGCGGCGGCCCCCAGGAGGAGGACGATGAGGCTCCGGAACTGGTCGACGAGGATCTCCCAGGCGCTCCGCTCCTCGTGCTCACGGAGCTGGTTCGCCCCGTGCTCCCGGAGGCGGCGGCCCGCCTCCTCCGAGGACAGCCCGCGCTCGGGGTCCACGTCGAGCTCGCGCGACAGCTCCTCGGCCGGCCGAGTCCACGGCGTCTCCTCGGGCGCTCTCCGGTCGCCGCTGGACGGAGCGTCGGCTGTGGCGGAGGGGGTCGACATATCGGGGCTTCTCCTGACACCGTCGGGTGAACATCGGTCGGAGACGTACCGGACCGGGCGGCGGGAAGGGGAGCCCGCCACCACACTGAAGGTAGAGGTGCGACCGGCATGCGCCAGCCGTAGCGCGGCCGTCGCGGGAATCTCCCCACGGGAAGAGTCGGGCGACCTCCGACACGCCCCGCGGGTCGCGGCGCGTATCATGGAAGCCCATCGACGACGGCGGGCCACCGGGGCCCGCCTCACCCCACCGGCCGAGAGGGCCGGACACAGAGAGAGGAGAAGCGTGCGGATCGGAGTGCTCAACATGGGTTCGGCCACCGCCAAGGCCGCGGTGGTCGAGGTCGGGGACGACGGCTCGGTGGACGTGATGGAACGCCTCACCGCCGATCTGGACGGCGACCGCGGGACGGTGATGCGGGAGACCCTGCAGGCCCTCTCGTCGCCGGGCGAGGAGCTGGACGGCTTCGCCCACCGGATCGTCCACGGCGGCCGGCGCTTCACGTCGCCCTGCCGGATCGACGCGGGCGTGGAGAGCGTGATCGAGGATCTGGCCGACCTGGCGCCGGCCCACAATCCCGCCGCCCTCGAGGGGATCCGCGCCGCCCGGGAGGTCTATCCGGAGCTGCCGGAGGTCGGCGTCTTCGACACCACGTTCCACGCGGGACGGGATCCGGCGTCGCGCCTCTACCCGCTCCCCGGCGACGTGGCCGAGGAGGGGGGCTACCTCCGGTACGGATTCCACGGCATCGCCCACGCCTCCCTGGTGGAGTCGCTGGCCGCGGACCGTGGAACCGAGCCCGGGGAGATCGACGCCGTCACCCTCCAGCTCGGCTCCGGCTGCTCCGCCTGTGCGGTGCGCGGTGGTGAGTCGGTGGAGACCAGCATGGGGTACACCCCCGACGAGGGGCTCATGATGGCGACCCGGAGCGGTGACGTGGGGCCGGGCCTCGTGGTGGAGCTGATCCGGGAGGGGCGGACCGCCGATCGGGTCGAGGAGCTGCTGAACGAGCGGTCCGGGCTGCTGGGCGTCGGCGGCTCGGCCGACATGCGGGAGCTCCTGGAGCGGGAGGAGCGTGGCGACGAGAGGGCCGCGCTGGCCATCCGGATGTTCGTCCGCCGCGTGGTCGAGCGCGTCGGCGCCTACTGGACGCTGCTCGAGGGGCGCGGCGCCCTGGTCTTCGGCGGCGGCATCGGCACCAACTCGCCGGAGATCCGCCGGCGCGTGGCCGCGGGTCTCGGCGCCTGGGACGTCCGCCTGGACCGGGACCGCAACCGCGCGAACGAGCCGGGACGGATCTCCGAGGAGGGGAGCCGTCCCGTGTACGCGTTCCGGACCGACGAGGCCCGCCTGATCGCCCGCGAGGCCGCCGCCGTCCTGCGCTCGCCCGACGGCGGAGGATGCGGGGACGAGGCCGGCTCCGGGGCGGAGACGTCGTACGCAGCTGCAGCCACGGGAGGGGACGATGACTGAGGAGACGACCACGCGAACCCGCTACACACGCCCCTTCTCCGAGCTCCGATCGGAGGACGTGCCGCTGGTCGGAGGCAAGAACGCCTCGCTGGGAGAGATGGTGCGGGAGCTCTCCGCCGAGGGGGTCCGGGTCCCGGACGGGTTCGCCACCACCGCGGACGCCTACCGCGCGTTCATCGAGCACAACGACCTGGAGCCGCGCCTGCGGGAACTGCTGGACGCCCGCGAGCGGGGGGATCGGTCCCTGGCCGAGGCCGGCGGCGCGATCCGCGAGGCGATCCGGGGAGGGGAGATGCCGGAGGAGCTGGCCGACGCGATCCGGGACGGCTACCGGCGCCTCTCCGAGGAAGCGGGCCGGGAGGAGCTGGACGTGGCGGTCAGGAGCAGCGCCACGGCGGAGGACCTGCCCGAGGCCAGCTTCGCCGGCCAGCTGGAGAGCTACCTGAACGTCTGCGGCGAGGAGGAGCTCCTGGAGACGTGCCGGCGGTGCTTCGCCTCGCTCTTCACCGACCGTGCCATCAGCTACCGGGAGGAGCAGGGCTTCGACCACATGGAGATCGCCCTCTCCGTGGGCGTCCAGCGGATGGTACGCGCCGACCGCGCCGGCTCCGGCGTCCTCTTCACCCTGGACACCGACACCGGCTTCCCCGACGTGGTGCTGATCAACGCCGCCTGGGGGCTGGGCGAGAACGTGGTGCAGGGCACCGTGAACCCGGACCAGTACTCCGTCTTCACCCCTTTCCTGGACCGGGACGGAGTCGTTCCGATCATCGAGAAGACGCGGGGCGACAAGGAGAAGAAGATGGTCTACGCCGACGGGGAGGAGGGGCCGACCCGGAACGTGGAGACCACCGAGGAGGAGCGCCTGGCCCACGTCCTGGACGACGACGAGATCCAGCGGCTGGCCCGGTGGGGGGACGCCATCGAGCGCCACTACGGGCGTCCCATGGACGTGGAGTGGGCCAAGGACGGGGAGACCGGCGAGCTGTTCGTCGTCCAGGCCCGGCCGGAGACGGTGCAGTCCCGGCGCGAGGCGAGGACGCTCCGCACCTACCACCTGGAGGAGAGGGGCGAGCGGCTCTGCACCGGGCTCAGCATCGGCGACGCCGTGGCCACGGGTCCGGTGCAGGTGATCGAGAGCGCCCGGAACATCGAGCGGTTCGAGGAGGGGAGCGTCCTGGTCACGGACCGGACGGATCCCGACTGGGTCCCGATCATGAAGAAGGCCGCGGCCATCGTCACCGACCGCGGGGGGCGGACCTCCCACGCCGCCATCGTCAGCCGCGAGCTGGGCGTGCCGGCGGTGATCGGCACCGGGGACGCCACCCGCGCCCTGGAGGACGGCCGGGGGGTGACCGTCTCCTGCGCCGAGGGGCACGAGGGATACGTGTACGACGGAATCCTGGAGTTCCGGGTGGACGAGGTGGACCTGGACGACCTGCCGAGCACGGACACCGGGATCATGCTGAACATCGCCAGCCCGGCCGGCGCCATGAGGTGGTGGAAGCTGCCCGTCGACGGCGTGGGGCTGGCCCGGATGGAGTACCTGATCAACAACGTGATCAAGGTCCACCCGATGGCCCTGGTCCGCTTCGAGGAGCTGGAGGGCGACGTCCGGGAGCGCGTGGAGGAGCTCACTCTCGGGTACGTCGACAGGACGGAGTACTTCGTGGATCACCTGGCGCGCGGGATCGCCACGATCGCCGCCAGCCGGTATCCGGACCCGGTGATCGTCCGGACCAGCGACTTCAAGACGAACGAGTACGCGGACCTGCTGGGCGGCGAGGGGTTCGAGCCCCGGGAGGAGAACCCCATGCTGGGGTGGCGAGGTGCCTCGCGCTACCACACGGAAGGCTACCGGGAGGGGTTCGCGCTGGAGTGCCGGGCGCTGCGGCGCGTCCGTCGGGAGATGGGCTTCGACAACGTGATCGTCATGATCCCCTTCTGCCGCACCGTGGAGGAGGCCGACCGGGTGCTCGGCGCCATGGCCGAGCACGGCCTCGGGCGCGGCGAGGACGGCCTGCGGGTCTACGTCATGGCGGAGATCCCGTCCAACGTTCTCCAGGCCGACGAGTTCGCCGAGCGCTTCGACGGCTTCTCCATCGGGTCCAACGACCTTACGCAGCTCGTGCTCGGCGTCGACCGGGACGCCGCGACGCTGGCCGATCTGTTCGACGAGCGGAATCCCTCGGTGAAGAAGATGATCCGCACCCTGATCCGCGGGGCCCACGACGCCGGCCGGACGGTGGGGATCTGCGGGCAGGCGCCCAGCGATCACCCCGACTTCGCCGAGTTCCTCGTCCGGGCCGGGGTCGACTCCATCTCGCTCAGCCCCGACTCCGTGGTGGAGGTGACCCGTCGGGTGGCCGGGGTGGAGAGCGAGATGGAGGCCTCCCTGCAGCCGACTCCCGGCCTTCCGTAGGGCGAGGCCGGGGGAGCAACGGGAGAGACGGGAGAGAACGCCGCGTTGAGAGTCAGGTTCAGCAACACCGAACCGGGAGGAGCACCATGAGCGATCAGGCCGCCGGACAGACGAAGGGTGAGCCGGGGGGGAGCGGAGCCCCGGAAGTCGAGAAGATCGACGAGTACCGGTGGCGCGTGCCCCGCCGCGGATCGATGCGGGTCGACGGCCTCGTGTACGCCGACGACATCCTGATGCAGGACATCCGCGAGGACGAGGCCATCCAGCAGGTGGCCAACGTGGCCTGCCTGCCGGGCATCGTCGGCCATTCCATCGCCATGCCCGACATCCACTGGGGGTACGGATTCCCCATCGGCGGCGTGGCGGCCTTCGACCCGGCCCAGGGAGGAGTGATCAGCCCGGGCGGGGTGGGCTACGACATCAACTGCGGGGTCCGGCTCCTGCGCTCCGACCTGGACGGGGAGGACCTCCGGCCACGGCTGAGTGACCTGATGAACCAGATCATGCGGGACGTGCCCTCCGGCGTGGGGTCCAGCCATGCCGGCGGCGGGCTCTCCCAGGGCGAGCTGGTGGGCGTCCTGGAGAGGGGCGCCGGGTGGGCCGTCGAGGAGCGCGGATGGGGCGTCCCGGCGGACCTGGAGCACATCGAGAGTCAGGGTCGGCTGGACGGGGCCGAGCCCGACCGGGTGAGCGCCCGGGCCATGGAGCGCGGGCGGGACCAGCTGGGAACCGTCGGCTCCGGGAACCACTTCATCGAGGTCGGCGCCGTCGAGGAGACCTACGACGACACGGCGGCCTCGGCGCTGGGCCTGGAGCCGGGCACGGTGACCGTGATGATCCACTCCGGCTCCCGCGGCCTCGGCCACCAGGTGTGCACCGACTACCTGGAGACGATGCTCGACGCCGTCGAGCGGTACGGGATCGACCTCCCGGACCGCCAGCTGGCGTGCGCGCCGCTGGAGTCGCCGGAGGCGAAGCGCTACCTGGGCGCCATGGCCGCGGCGGCGAACTACGCCTTCGTCAACCGGCAGCGGATGGCGCACCTGGTGCGCGGCGCCTTCGAGCAGGTCCTGGGCAGGGACTGGCAGGAGCTCGGCGTGGACCTGGTCTACGACGTGGCCCACAACAACGCCAAGTGGGAGACCCACACCGTGGACGGGCAGCAGCGGCGACTCTGCGTCCACCGGAAGGGGGCGACCCGGGCGTTCCCGCCCGGCCACCCGGATCTCGGCGAGGCCTTCCGGGACGTGGGCCAGCCGGTGCTGATCCCCGGCGACATGGGGCGATACTCGTACGTGATGGTCGGCACGGACCGCGCCTTCGAGGAGACCTTCGGCTCCAGCTGCCACGGCGCCGGCCGGCGGATGAGCCGCAGGGAGGCGAAGAAGCGTGCCGGCGGCCGGTCGCTCCGGAAGGAGTTCAAAGAGCAGGGCATCGAGGTCCGGGCCGCCTCCACGGGCACCATCGCCGAGGAGATCCCGGAGGCGTACAAGGACGTGGCCAACGTGGTCGACGTCGTGGACGCCGCGGGCATCGGACGCAAGGTGGCCCGCATGCGGCCGCTGGGCGTGCTGAAGGGCTGATCGCCCCGGGGCGCCATCAGCGGTCCCGAAGAGGGCGGATCGGGCGCGGGCGAGGGGCGTGTGTCGACCGGGCTCGAGCGGTCCCCTCCCGTTCCGGTGGCGGACTTCCACGTCCACACGACCCTGAAGCCGTACCTCTTCGCCGGGGGGCTGTGGCGGGAGACGCGTGCCCCCCGACGCTTCTCGCCCTTCTCCTTCCGGAGCGGGCTGCCCGCCCTCCTCCGTGGCGGCGTCCGGCTGGCAGTCGTCGCCCATCACGTGCCCGAGGAGGCCCTGTTCCGGGACAGCTTCCTGGCCCGGGCGGCGGGCCGCCTCCTGTCTCCCACCTACCCGTGGCTCCGGGAGGGCCGCCCCTTCGCCCGGCTGGAGGAGATGCTGGCCCTCCTGGAGTGGGAGGCAGAGCTCGCCCCGGGCCGGGTCGCGGTGGTCCGCTCCCCATCAGCGCTGCGCCGGGCGCGGGAGAGCGGCCGGCTGGCGCTGGTTCACGCCGTGGAGGGGGCGCACGTCCTGGAGGGCGACCCGGAACGGGTCGACGAGCTGGCGGACGCGGGGGTGGCCACGATGAGCCTCGCGCACCTGTATCCCAACGACGTGGCCGCCGGCGTCGACGGGGTCCCGGACTACCCGCTGGTCCGGGCCCTCTCCCGGTTCCGGTTCGACCGCGG
>CANPVF010000036.1 GCA_947581645.1 Candidatus Caribbeanibacter nitroreducens
CCTGCGTGCGACTCCCCACGGCTTCTCGCAGCTGACCACGTCCTTCTTCGCCGGCCTGTGCCTAGGCATCCACCGTGCGCCCTTACCTTGCTTGATCCCTCCCGAGCTTCCCTCGCCCCACGCCCACGACCCCATCACGGCAGCCGCGAACCGGGACATCGTCAGGAATCACTCAGGATCGGGATCGATCCAGAACACACATACTCCCACTTCTCTCTCAGACGCCTCTCTCGGCTCGACTCTCACAACAACAAAAATACCCACTACACACACACTCGACGAACGACCCGCTCCGGGCCGCTCGCCCACTCCGAATTGTGAAATAGCTGAGGCCGACCGGTCCGGGCACGGTGGCCCGGGTTCCGTTCGGCGGGCCGGCGAACCTACTCCGCGAGCCGGGACGAGTCAACTCGATTCAGGGCCCCGGCGCCGCCCGTCGGCGGGCCGCGGAGATGCGTTGGCCGGCCTCCATGTGACCCCGCCCGGCCCGGCGGGTTCCCCGCGGCGTCCGCCGTCCGTCAGAAGGTCAGGCCGGCTCCCGCCGTGAAGTCGCGTCCCATGGTGAAGCCGACCCGGATGCTCCACTCGTCGTTGAACTGGAAGTCGGCGCCGAAGTCCAGGTCCATCCGGACGTCGGTCTCGTCCTCGGCACCGCCCGGACCCGGGCTGTCCTCGCGGAACAGGAAGTCCAGCGCCAGCCGGGGATACAGGTAGGGCGTGACCGTCAGGCTCTCCGCCTCGATCCGCCGGCCGAAGATCAGCCCCAGGGGCACGCGCACGGCCGCCCGGTCCAGCTCGGGCACGGCGCTGGCCCCGATCCCGGTGGCCCAGGAGACGTCCAGCGGAAACTCCTCGTAGGCGGACACCAGCTCGTTCTTCAGGTCCAGGCCGGCGGAGACCCCGACCTCGTCCTCACCGAAGGGCCGCTCCACGTTGGCGATCCCGAGCCGGAGGCCCAGGTCCACGTACTCGCCGGCGGTACGCCACGTACCGACGGCCCCCACGGCCTCCATGTCCTGGGGGAAGGTGACGTACATGCCGTAGCCGTCCTCCCCGCCCGGCAGGTGGAAGGAGGGGACGTCCCACTCCGGGGACACCTGCGCCGCCGCGGCCCCGGGGAGGGCCAGCAGGGCGGCGGCCACGGCCGCCAGCGCCCCGGCGTGGAGGAGCCCGGCTCCCGACGAACGGTCCGCCGCCCGGTCGTTCATTCTGTCTCTCCCTGGTCGATGGCCTCCACCCGTTCTGCCAGGACGGAGACCTCGTTGTCCACCACCTGCAGGAAGCCGCGGGACACGTGGAAGCGCCGGGTCTCCCCGTCGGAGCGCACCGCCAGCTCGCCCTCGCCCAGCAGCACGGTCATCGGGGCGTGGTCGTGGAGGATGCCGATCTTCCCGTCGTGGGCCGGGGCGACGACGCTCTCGCCCGTCCCCTCGAAGGCGGCCGTGGTGGGCGAGATGACGCTGACCTCCATCGTCTTCCCGCCTCCGCGGGAGCCCGCGCCGCCGGTGCCGTCGCTCACGCCGCGCTCTCCTCGAGCTCCTCGGCCTTCTCCACGGCCTCGTCGATGCCGCCGCACATGTAGAAGGCCTGCTCCGGAAGGTGATCGTACTCGCCGTCCACCACCTTCGCGAAGGACTCGACGGTCTCCTCCAGCGGCACGTAGCGTCCCGGCACCCCGGTGAACTGCTCGGCCACGTGGAAGGGCTGGCTCAGGAAGCGCTGGATCCGTCGCGCCCTCCGGACGATGACCTTGTCCTCCTCGGAGAGCTCGTCCATGCCGAGGATGGCGATGATGTCCTGCAGGTCCTTGAAGCGCTGCAGGATCTCCTGCACCCGCGTCGCCACGCGGTAGTGCTCCTCGCCCACGTACTGCGGGTCCAGGATCCGGCTGTTGGACTCCAGCGGATCGACGGCCGGATAGATGCCCTTCTGCGTGAGCTGCCGGCTGAGCACCGTCGTGGAGTCCAGGTGCGTGAAGGCCGCCGCCGGCGCCGGGTCCGTCAGGTCGTCGGCGGGCACGTACACGGCCTGCACCGAGGTGATGGATCCCTGGCGGGTGGAGGTGATCCGCTCCTGCAGGTCGCCCATCTCCGACTGCAGCGTGGGCTGGTATCCCACCGCGCTGGGCATCCGGCCCAGCAGCGCCGAGACCTCGGATCCGGCCTGGCTGAAGCGGAAGATGTTGTCGATGAACAGGAGCACGTCCTCCTGCTCGACGTCACGGAAGTACTCGGCGATGGTGACGCCGGAGAGGGCCACGCGGAGGCGGGCGCCCGGCGGCTCGTTCATCTGCCCGTAGACCAGGGCGGTGGAGTCCAGGACGCCGGACTCCCGCATCTCGTTCCACTGCTCGTTGCCCTCGCGGGTCCGCTCGCCCACGCCGCTGAACACGGCCCGGCCCTCGTGCTCCTCGGCGATGTTGTGGATCATCTCCATGATCAGGACGGTCTTTCCGACGCCGGCCCCGCCGAACAGGCCGGTCTTCCCGCCCTTCACGTAGGGCGCCACCAGGTCGATGACCTTGATCCCCGTCTCGAAGATCTCGGTCTGCGACTCCAGGTCGACGAACTCGGGGGCGTCGCGGTGGATCGACCACCGCTCCTCCTCGCCGACGGGCCCCCGCTCGTCCTGGGGCTCGCCCAGGACGTTCAGGATGCGCCCCAGCGGGGCGTCGCCCACGGGCACCGTGATCGGGTCGCCCGTGGCCACGACCTCCATGCCCCTCTGGACCCCGTCGGTGGAGTCCATGGCCACCGAGCGGACGCGGTTCTGGCCGATGTGCTGCTCCACCTCGCACACCAGGTCCCGCTCGGTGCCGTCGTCCTCGGTCCAGGTCAGCCTCAGGGCCTCGTAGATATCGGGCAACTCCTCCGGGGCGAACTCGGCGTCCACCACGGGGCCGATGACCTCGACGACCTCTCCGACCGTCTTCTCCTGATCACTCATCGGTATCCTGCGTTCGGTTGGTTGCTGCTGTCGTCCGTCGCGTCCGGCGCGGGCGCCTACTCCTCCAGCGCCTCCGCGCCTCCCATGATCTCGGCGATCTGCTGCGTGATCTCGGCCTGCCGCGCCCGGTTGTAGCTCCGCTGGAGCTCGTCCAGCATCTCCTCGGCGTTGTCCGTGGCGTCCTTCATGGCCCGGCGGCGCGCCCCCTGCTCCGCGGCCGCCGTCTCCACCAGCGACCGGTACATGGTGTTGACCACGTACAGCGGGAGGAGCTCCGAGAGGATCTCCTCGTCGGAGGGATCCAGGATGTAGAAGCGTCCCCCCCCGTCCCGGTCGTCCGGGACGTGGACCGGCAGTACCTGTCGCGTCGTGGGCGGCGTCTCCATCACGCTCTCGAACCGGGCGGCCACGATGTACACGGCGTCGATCTCCTCCGCCACGTACTCCTCCGCCAGCGGCTCCATCATCGAGCGGGCGTCCTCCACCGTGGGACTGTCCTCGATGTCGGTGCGCGTCCGCTCCATCTCCACGTCGCGGAAGCTGAAGTAGTCGATGCCCTCGGACCCCACGACGTGGAAGTCGCGCTCCACGCCGTCGTCCTCCAGGCGACCCAGGATGTCCCGGGCCTCCCGGATCAGATTCGAGTTGAAGGGGCCGCACAGCCCGCGGTTGCTGGTGAGCAGCACCACGGCGGCACGGTCGATCCGCTCGGGCTGGCGGAGCAGGGGCTCCACCTCCGCCAGCTCCGGGCTCACCAGGCGCCGGATGACGTCGCTGAGCCGGTCGGCGTAGGGGCGCGCCTCCTCGACGCGCTGCCTCGCCCGGCGCAGCTTCGACGCCGCCACCATCTCCATGGTCCGGGTGATCGTCTTCGTGCTCTCGATCGACCCGATCCGGCGCTTGATCTCTCTCGCGTTGGCCATTCAGGGACCGTCGATTCTGGTTCTCGTCTCGGCGCGTGCGTGTCGCGGAGGCGCGGCGCGGGTCTCGATCAGCCCGAGCCCGTGGGGGAGACCGCCCGCTCGGCGGCGTCCGAGGCCTCCGTCTCCTCGGCCTCCTCCAGGCGCTCCTCCCGCTCGTCGACGCCGGCGTCCTCGCCCTGGCGGCTCCGGTAGCGGTTCTTGAACTCCTCGATGGCGGAGCGGAGGTCCGACTCGATCTCCTCGGTGAGCTCCTGCCCCTCGCGGATGCGCCCGCCGACGTCCGGGTGGGTGGAGCCCATGAACTCCAGGAAGCTGCTCTCCCACCCCTTGATCTCGCTCACGTCCACGTCGTCCAGGAAGCCCTCGGTGGCCGCGAAGATCACCATGATCTGCTCTTCGATGGCCATGGGGTCGTACTGGTCCTGCTTCAGGATCTCCACGGTGCGCTCACCGCGGGCCAGCTGGCGCTGGGTGGCCGGATCCAGGTCGGAGCCGAACTGGGCGAAGTCCTCCAGCTCCCGGTACTGCGCCAGCTCGAGGCGCAGCTGCCCCGCCACGTCGTTCATGGCCTCGATCTGCGCGTCGCCGCCCACGCGGGAGACCGAGGTCCCCACGTCCACGGCCGGCCGCACGCCCTGGTAGAAGAGGTCCGTCTCCAGGTAGATCTGGCCGTCGGTGATGGAGATGACGTTGGTCGGGATGTAGGCCGAGACGTCCCCTTCCTGCGTCTGGATGATGGGGAGCGCCGTCAGCGATCCGCCGGGCTCCTCGATCAGGTCGTGGTCCTCGACGACCTCGGGGTCCTCGTTGATCTTGGCCGACCGCTCCAGGAGCCGGCTGTGCAGGTAGAACACGTCGCCCGGATACGCCTCGCGGCCGGGCGGGCGGCGGAGGATCAGCGACATCTCGCGGTAGGCGTCGGCCTGCTTCGAGAGATCGTCGTAGACGACCAGCGTGTCCTCGCCCTGCTTGTACATGAAGTACTCGGCCATGGCGCAGCCGGCGTACGGGGCGATGTACTGCATGGTGGTGGGGTCCGAGGCGTTGGCCGCCACCACGGTGGTGTAGTCCATGGCGCCCTCGTCCTTCAGCCGCTCCACGACCCCGGCCACGGTGGACGCCTTCTGCCCGACGGCCACGTAGACGCACTTCACGTCGCTGTCGCGCTGGTTGATGATGGCGTCGATGGCGATGGCCGTCTTCCCCGTCCGCCGGTCGCCGATGATCAGCTCACGCTGGCCCCGGCCGATGGGGATCATGCTGTCGATGGACTTGAGGCCCGTGTGCAGCGGCACGTCCACCGGCTGCCGGTAGACGATGCCCGGGGCCTTCTCCTCCACCTTCATGCGGTCGTCGCCCTGGATGGGCCCCTGGCCGTCCAGGGGCTCCCCCAGCGGGTTCACGACCCGGCCCAGGAACTCGTCGCCGGCCGGCACCTGGAGGACGCGTCCGGTGCGGCGGACGCTGTCCCCCTCCTTGATCCCGAGCCAGTCGCCCAGGATCACGGCCCCGATGTTGTCCTCCTCGAGGTTCAGGGCCAGGGCGGTGACGGTGTCGCCGGTCTCGGAGGCCTCGATCTCCAGCATCTCGTTCGAGACGGCGGAGGTCAGGCCCCAGATCCGGGCGATACCGTCCTTGACCTCCAGCACCTCGCCGACCTCCTCGAGCTCCAGGTCTTCCTCGTACTTCTCGACCTGGTCGAGCAGGGCGTCCTTGATCTCGCTCGCTCTCAGGGAACGTTCGCTGTTCGCCATGATGCCTCGGTGTGGTGTCCTTTATGTGTTCGTGCTCTGCGCGCCCCCGGCCGCGGCCCCGGCAGCCGAATCGCCGGAGTCCAGCAGGCGGCGCTGCAGGTTCTGCAGGCGGCGCCGGAGGGAGCCGTCCATGACCTTGTCCTCGAAGCGGACCAGGATCCCGCCGACGATGTCCTCGTCCGTCCGGAAGTTGGCCTCGACCTGGCGGTCCAGGAGCGACGAGAGCCGCTCGGTGATCTCCTCCCGGAGCTCGTCGTCGGGCTCCAGGGCCAGCGTCACGTTGGCGTGCACCCGGCCGAAGCGCTCGTCCAGCAGGTCCCGGTAGGCCTCCTCGATGCGCGGAATGGAGCGCTGCCGCCGCTTGTCGAGGACCACCAGGAGGAAGTGGAGGAAGGGCTCCGGAACGCGGTCCGCGAGCACCTCTCGCAGGACCTCCTTCTTCCGACCCTCCGGGACGCGAGGGGTGTCCAGGAAGAGCCGGAACTGCCCCTCCTCGCGGTAGAGGCTCGCCAGCTCGGCCAGGTACTCTCCGTACGCCTCGGCGGCGTCCCGGCGCGTGGCCAGCTCCAGCAGGGCGCCGGCGTAGTTCTCGCCGACCGCGGTCTCGCTCATCCGACCCGGTCGATGTAATCGCGCACCAGGCGCCGGTTCTCCTCACGGTCCATCTCGGACCGCATCAGGCGCTCGGCGGCGGAGATGGCCACCTCGACGGCCTCCTGCCGGATCTCGCTGCGGAGCTTCTCGCGCTCGCGCTCCATCTCGCGGCGCGTCCGCTCCATCATCTCCTCCCGCTCCTCGCGGGCCTCCTGCAGGATCTCCTCGCGGAGCCGCTCGCCGGCCTCCCGGCCCTCCTGCAGGATCTCCTGCGCCTCCTGGCGGGCCTTCTCCAGCTGGCGCTGGTGCTCCTCCAGCAGGCGGCGCGCCTCCTCCCGGTCCTCCCGGGCGGAGTCGATGGCCGACTGGATCTTCCTGCGACGCTCCTCGAGGCTCCCCGAGATCATCGGGAAGACCTTCCACGCCAGGATGCCCAGCGTGACGAGGAAGATGACCCAGGTCCAGACCACCAGACCCAGGTCCACGGAGAAGATGGGGCTCCCCCCGCCCTCCTGGGCCAGCGCCGGATCGGCGGCGGCCAGCAGGACCAGCAGGACCGGCCCGGCCGCCGCGGCGATTCGTCGTGTCAGTGCTCTCATCTCATCTACTTGATGAAGCCGGCGATGATCAGCCCGAAGAAGGCCACGCCCTCGATGAGGGCGGCGAGGATGATCGCCGCGGTCTGGATCTGTCCGGCGGCCTCGGGCTGGCGGGCCATGGCCTCGGTCATCTGTTCGCCGATGCGGCCGATCCCGATGCCGGCGCCGATGACCACGGCGCCTGCGCCGAGGATGGCCAGACCTGCGCCGATGTCACCGGTCAGCCCCGTCGCGCCCTGCTGGAGAAGTGCGAGCATGTTCAGCATGGGTCCCTGTCTCCCCTGTTCGTGTCGTGTTGATGGTCGTCCGATCGATTCGTCGTCCGTCCCCGCCGCCGGCGGCGCGCGGAGAGCGGTGGGGTGCCCGGAGCGGTCTCAGCCCGGACGATCCGTCAATGTCCGTGTCGGATCAGCCCGATGAACACCGCGGTGAGCACCGTGAAGATGTAGGCGTGGAGGAAGGCCACGAAGATCTCGAGGAACATGATGAACAGCCCCAGGACCAGCGCGCCGGCGATGGTCGTGATCCCCGTGGCGGCCGTGAAGCTCCCGTAGGTGATGATGAGGCCGAGCATGGCCAGGAGCACGAAGTGTCCCGCGCTCATGTTGGCGTACAGCCGGACGGCCAGGGCGAAGGGCTTCGTCAGCTTCCCCAGCAGCTCCACCGGCGGCATGATGATCGCCATCATGCCCTTCATCACCGGATGGAGGTCCTCCGGGATGGCGAAGATCGTCTTCGCGTATCCCTTCGGCCCCAGGGCGACGAAGCCGGCGTACTCGATCACCAGCAGCGAGATGAAGGCCAGCGCCCCCGTGACCATGATGCTGGACGTGGCCGTGGCCCCGAAGGGCAGCAGGCCCAGCAGATTCGCGTACAGGATGAAGAAGAAGAGCGTCACCACGAAGGGCACGAAGCGCTCGCCGCCCTCGCCGATGTTCGAGAGGGCCACGTCGTCGCGCAGGAAGAAGTAGAAGGCCTCGAAGGCGTTCAGCACTCCCCCCGGCGCCTCTTCCCCCTGCTGCATGTCGCGGGCCTTCGCGGCCGCGTACCAGACGGTGACGATCGTGAGGATCGCCGCCAGGAACAGGAAGACGATGTACTTGCTGATCGAGAGGTCGACGGCCAGCGGGCCCAGCTGCAGCGGGTCGAAGGCCAGGGCGTGGAGGTCGATGGTGGCGAACCCCAGGTCGATGGACTGGGAGTCCGTCACGTGATGGATCATCGTCTCCGTGCCCCACCCCTCGGCGTGGCCGGCCCCGTGGCCGGCGGCCTCCTGCGCCCCGTGGGCGGCCTCGGCGGCCTGTCCCCCGGCGTGCTGCGCCTCCTGCGCGGAGGACTCCGTGCCGTGCCCGGCCTCCTGTCCGCCGAGGGCGGCGGCGAGGCCGTTCCATGCTGTGAGAAGGAGCGGTGACATCGTCCGTTCGTTCGTCGTTGCTGTCTGTGTCGATCGGTCCTACGGGTCCGGCGGGGAGACCGGCGTCCAGAGATCCTCGTTCTCCTCGCTCTTCAGGGCCCGGACCAGCCAGAAGCCCTCGGCCCAGAGGAGCACGATCAGCGTCAGGCCGTAGCCGATCGCCGCCGGAGCCACGACGGCTCCCGTCAGCCACCCGACGCCCGCGATGGCTCCGAGCCCCGCGACGCGGGCCGTGATCCCGGCGATCCACACACGCAGGGCCCGTTCCCCGCGCCGGATCGTCCTCCACAGCGGCCAGAACGTGACCGTCTGGAGGCCCCAGGCCAGCAGGCATCCGGCCCACACGTCGGGGCCGGCCCCCCAGCGCCAGCTGGCGGCTCCCGATCCGACGAGGACCAGGGCCAGGCCGACCAGGGCGTACCCGGCGGGCGAGGACGTGAGACCGGCCGACCCGCCGCTCTCCTCAGCCCCCATCGTCGTCCTCCCGGCGCTGCTCCAGCACCAGGTCCCGGTACATGGAGTAGAATCCCCCGACGAAGCCGATCGTGGCCCCGAGGATCACGAACAGGGGTCCCGTGCCGATCAGGCCGTCCAGGAGGTTCCCCAGCCAGGAGAACAGGGCGGTGGCGACGCCGATGGTGAGCCCGTGGCCGCCGTACCGGGCCAGCTGCCGGCCGGTGCTGGAGGACGACGAGCTGTCCTCCTCCGGCGCCGGCCCCGCGTCGCCAACCCTGTTCATGCAGACGTGCTCCTCCCACCAGTTCCAGCACCGCCGAGACTATCTGCTTGTGAAAATTTTCGCAAGCGGCGACACGGGCCGGCGCCGCGGGCCTCCTGCGCTTGACGGCCTCGCGCACGCTGGCCTAGCTTTCGGTCACGATGAACGGTCCCCACCGGGCGTTCCGGAGGCCTTCGGCACGCTCCACCGTCCCGACCTCGCGCGGCTGAGCCGCGATCCCACGTGCTCGGCACCCTCGCCCTCTTCGGCTTCCTCCTCTTCATGTCGGCGTTCTTCTCCGGCTCCGAGATCGCCGTCTTCTCCCTGACGGAGGCGCGGGCCCGGATGCTGGTCGAGGAGGAGCGCCGCGGGGCCGAAGCCCTGCTCCAGCTCAAGAAGGACCCGGAGCGGCTCCTGGTCACCATCCTCGTGGGCAACAACGTGGCCAACGTGGCGGCGGCGTCGGTGGCCACCTACCTGGCCACCCGGGCCCTGGGCTCCGCCGGCGTGGGCGTGGCCACCGGCGTCGTGACCCTGCTCCTCCTGTTCTTCGGCGAGATCACCCCGAAGGGATTCGCCGCCGCCGAGGCCACCCGGATCTCGCTCTTCTCGGCCCCCATCCTCTCCTTCCTCTCCCGCGCCTTCTTTCCCCTGATCGCGCCGCTGAGCGCGGTGACCCGGGCGGTGATGCCCCGGGACCTCGGCGCCGCCCAGCAGATCACCGAGGGCGAGATCCGGACGATGACCCGCATGGGCCACGTCTCCGGCGACATCGACGAGCACGAGCGGGAGATCATCGAGCGGGCGTTCCTGCTGGACTCGACCCGGGCGTGGGAGGTCATGACGCCGCGGGTCGAGATCTTCGCCTGGCCCGACGAGGCGCCGCTGTTCACGATCACCGACGAGCTGCAGACCGTGCCCTACAGTCGGATCCCCGTCTACGGCGACACCCTGGACGAGATCACGGGCGTGCTCTACCTGCGGGACGCGTACCAGGCGCTGATCGGCGGCCGGGACGACATCTCGCTGGGCGAGCTGGCCCTGGACCCGGTCTTCGTGCCGGGCTCCGTGCCGCTGGTGGAGCTGCTGCAGGACTTCCAGGCCCGGCGGGTGCACCTGGGGATCGTGGTCGACGAGTACGGCGGCACCGACGGCCTGGTGACCCTGGAGGACGTGCTGGAGGAGCTCGTCGGGGAGATCCACGACGAGATGGACGTTCCGGAGGAGTCCATCGTGCGGCGGAGCCGGAGCGAGATCGTGGTGGACGGTTCGGCGAACCTCCGCGCGATCAACCACTTCTTCAACACCTCCTTCCCGCTGCTGGAGCACCGGTCGCTGAACGGCTACCTGCTGGACGACCTGGGGCGGGTCCCGCGGCCGGAGGAGACGTTCGAGCGGGAGGGCGTGAGGATCGAGGTGCTCGGCGCCACCGACACGCAGGTCACCCGGGCCCGGCTGGAGCGGCTGCCGGGCCGGGGACGCGCCGGCGGCGTCGGTCCGCCCCGCTCACCGGACAGGGAGGGCTGACCCGTGTCGGACCGAGAGCCGGACGTCCTGGTGGTCGGAGGCGGCGTGGCCGGATGCTCGGTGGCGCTGGAGCTCCTGGAGCGGGGCGCCGACGTGACGGTGCTGGAGCCGGGTGCGGAGGGGCCGTCCACCCGGGCCGCGGCGGGCATGCTCACCGCCCGCTACGAGTGCTCCGACGACGGGGCGCTCCTCCGACTGGGGATGCGGAGCCGGGCCCTCCACCCCCGCTTCCTCCGTCGCGTGGAGCGGCTCTCCGGAACGGACCTCGGGCTCCGGGCCGACGGGATGCTGGTGGCCAACCCGGACGCCGCGGCCGAGGAGGAGTCCCGGGAGATGGTGCGGTGGCAGGCCCGCGTGCTCGGCACGTCGGACTCCGGCCCCGAGCCGCGGATGCTGTCCCCGGACGAGGCGGCCTCGCGACACGCCTGGGCCTCGCGCCAGGTGGAGTCCTACCTGTGGCTCCCCGGCGAGGCCCAGGTGGACGCGCAGTCGCTGGCCGACGCCCTGCCCGCTGCCGTGCGGGCCGCCGGCGGGGACGTCCGGGACGAGGCCGCGGCGGGCCTGCGGGTGCGGGACGGCCGGGTCGCGGGCGTGGAAACCCGTGCGGGACGGCCGCTGGGCGCCGGTGTCGTCGTCCTGGCCGCGGGCGCGTGGTCCGGCCGCCTCGAGGGCCTGCCCCGGCCGGTGCCCGTCCGCCCGGTCCGGGGACAGATCCTCCGCCTGGATCCCGAGGACGAGCCGCCGACGCCCCTGCTGGCGGACCACCGGGGCCGCTACGCCGTCCCCCGGTCCGACGGGACGGTGGTGGCCGGCTCCACCATGGAGGAGGTCGGCTTCGACACCGCCGTCACCGAGGAGGGCCGCTCCGCCATCCGACGGGCCGTGGGGAGGCTGGCCCCGCGCCTTCGGGACGCGCCGGCCGTCGACGGATGGGCGGGGCTGCGGCCGATCGCCGGGGACGGGCGACCGATCCTCGGCCCGGACCCGGAGGTGGACGGCCTGCACTACGCCACCGGCTACGGCCGGAACGGGGTGCTGCTGGCGCCGGCGGCCGCCTCCGGGGTGGCGGATCGGATCTCGGGCGGAGGGGACGGGGGCGGAGTGGACCTGGAGCCCTTCCGCCCGGATCGGTTCTAGCGTCCTGCCGACGCCTCCGGCGCTCCGCCGGCTACCCGAACGCCCAGGCCCGGTACCACTCCGTCAGGGGCTCGCCGAACAGGAAGGCCAGCGCCGCCCCCAGGGCCAGGAAAACACCGAAGGGCACCAGCTTGCCGGTCTTCAGGCTGATGGGGCCGAACACGACGGTGCCGGTCAGCGCCCCTAGGAACAGGGACAGCATGGTGTCGACGGGCCCCAGGAAGGCGCCGATCATGGCCAGCAGCTTCATGTCGCCTCCGCCCATGGCCGGGCGGTCGAGCCACCACTCGCCGGCGGCTCCCACCAGCCACAGGAGGACGAAGCCGCCGGCGGCCCCGCCCGCCGCCTCCAGGGGGCCCACGCCACCCGGCAGCAGCGAGAGCGCCAGGCCGGCGGCCAGCCCGCCGATGCTCAGGACGTCCGGGATCAGGTAATGCCGGGCGTCGATGAGGGCGATCCCCAGGAGGAGACTGAAGAGGACCGCCCCCTCCAGGGCACGCCAGCTCGGCCCGTAGTAGAGGGCCATGCCCAGCCAGATGGCCGCCGTCGACGCCTCCACCAGGGGGTACTGGGCCGAGATCCGCTCCCCGCAGTGCCGGCACCGTCCCCGGAGCCACAGGTAGCTGAGGACCGGGATGTTGTCGTACCAGGCGATGCGGGCGGCACAGCCCGGACACCGGGAGGGCGGCCGGACCACGCTCTCCTCCTCGGGCAGGCGGACGACACATACGTTCAGGAAGGAGCCGGTGGCCGCGCCGAGCAGGGCGGCGTAGGTCCAGTAGACCGCGTCCACCAGGCTCACGCCCCGGCGCTCCCCTCGGCGGCCCGCAGCCCGAAGATCCTGTCCACCAGGAGCGCCCCGGCCACGGCCACGTTCAGCGACTCCACCGAGCCCGTGGTGGGCACCCGGACCCGCCGGTGGGCGTCGTCCAGGACCTCCCCGGAGACGCCGCGCCCCTCGTTCCCCAGGACCAGCGCCAGGCGCTCGGGCGCCGCTCCGCCGCCGTAGACCGGCTCCCCCAGCGGGTCCGCCGCCCAGACCGTCACCTCCATCTCGCGGAGCCGGTCCCGCACCTCCTCCCAGGCCGCGCTGAACACGGGCAGCCGGAAGGTGGAGCCCGCGGCGGCGCGGACGGCCTTCGGGTTCCAGGCGTCGACGGTCCCGGCGAGCGCCACGACCGCCGACATCCCCATGGCCTCGGCCGTGCGCGCCAGGGTCCCGAAGTTTCCCGGATCCTGGACGGCATCGAAGATCAGGAGGCCGGTCGCCGGGAGGTCCCGCGGGTCGGGGCGGGGGGTTCGGACGGCGGCCAGGAGCCCCTGGGGCGTCACGGTGTCGGCGAACTCCGACAGGGTGCCGGAATCCACGCTCCGGAGCTCCGCCCCGCGCTCCTGCAGACGGTCGAGGATCCGGCGGCCGGCGTCCCGGGCCGCGACCTCGTCGGTGTGGAGGACCAGCTCCACCTCGAGCTCCGACTCCAGGAGCTCCCGGGCCAGGTTCGGCCCCTCGGCCAGGAAGAGGCCGTGGCGCTCGCGCCCCTTCCGGCGGCTCAGCGACCGCAGGATCTTCGCTTCTCGTCGACTGGGCATCGTCACCTCGGACGTGGCGGGGAGCTCGATCGGACTCCTATGCCGCCGCGGGGCGCGTGGTTCCGGCGCACCGGCCGGGTCCCCGCAGGTCCCGGAGCGCCGAGCGATATGTTATGTTGCGGCCGTCGCCCCGCGTCCCCGGCGCGCCGGGCCGCCGGCCGGATTCGTGGCCGATCGTGACGGACCGCTCACCCGGGACGAAGCCCTCCATCTCCTGAACGTTCTGCGCTCCATGAGCCGATCGCGACACATCGCGCCCCTGGCCCTGGCCGCCGCGGCCCTCCTCCTGGCCGGGTGTGCCCTGGTCTCCGTCTCCCAGCGGGAGGAGATCCAGATGGGCCGGGACTACTCGAGTCAGCTCAACGAGGAGCTCCCCCTGGTCGACGACGACGCGATCCGGGGCTACGTGGACCGGGTCGGCACCGACATCGCCTCTCGCACCGACCGGCCGGACCTCCCCTACGAGTTCCAGGTGGTGAACACCGACGTCGTCAACGCGTTCGCCGTGCCCGGTGGCTTCATCTACATGAACCGTGGCCTGCTGGAGGCCAGCGAGAACATGTCGGAGGTGGCCGGCGTGCTGGCGCACGAGGTGGCGCACGTGGTGGCCCGGCACTCGGCGGAGCAGATGGAGCGGGCCCGGAGCGCGGGACTGGCCCTGGGGGTGGGGTCCATCCTGCTGGGAGAGCCCCGGGGCGCCGCCCGGGCCGGCATCGGCATCGGGGCCAACCTGTACTTCGCGAGGTACAGCCGGGCCCAGGAGTCGGAGGCCGACAGCCTGGCCGTGGGATACCTGGTCCGGTCCGGATGGGATCCCGACGGTCTCGTCCGCTTCTTCGAGACGCTGCAGGAGATGAGGGAGCGGCGGCCGAACGCCCTGGAAGCCCTCTTCACGAGCCATCCCCTGACGGAGGACCGCGTCGAGCACGTGCGTCGGATCATCGACCGTCTGCCGGCGGACTCCCTGCGCGGGCTCCGCACCTCCTCCGGGGAGTACCGGACCATGAAGGAGGCCCTGGAGCGGCTTCCGCCCCCGCCGGAGGAGTACCGCGTCGAGGGGGACCGGGAATGACCGGCGCGGGCGAGCGGGACCCGGACGCCCCCCCCGTGGCCCTGACGATCGCGGGGAGCGATTCCGGCGGCGGCGCCGGCGTGCAGGCGGACCTGAAGACCTTTCACGCCTACCGGGTCTTCGGCACGTCGGCCGTGACGGCGGTCACCGCCCAGGACACGCGCGGCGTGCACGGGATCCAGCCCGTGGACCCGGAGATCGTCTCCCGCCAGATCCGCGTGGTGGCGGAGGACCTGGAGCCGGCGGCCTGCAAGTCCGGAATGCTGGCCAACGCCCGGGTGGTCCGCGCGGTGGCCGAAGCGCTCGAGGAGACGGCGCTCCCGAACTACGTCCTGGACCCGGTCATGGTGGCGGCCAGCGGCGACCCCCTGCTCGAGGAGGACGCCCTGGAGGCCATCCGGGACGACCTCCTCCCCCTGTGCGCCGTGGCGACGCCGAACCTGCACGAGACGGAGATGCTGCTGGGGAGGAGCGTCGGGGACGAGGGGGAGATGCGGGAGGCGGCCCGGGAGCTGGTGGAGCTGGGGGCCGGATCCGCGCTGGTGAAGGGCGGGCACATGAGCGGAGACGAGCTCGTGGACGTCTGGTCCGACGGCGACTCCACCCGCGTGTGGCGGGCCGGCCGCATCGAGACGGGGAACAGCCACGGCACCGGCTGCACCCTCTCATCGGCGGTCGCCGCGGGGCGGGCGCTCGGCTGGGAGCTGGAGGACGCGGTGTCCAGCGGGCTCCACTTCACCCGGCAGGCGCTGGCCACGGCCCCGGGCCTGGGGCACGGCAACGGCCCCCTGAACCACTGGACCGACCCGCGGCGGCCGTGAGCCCGTGAGCCCTCCCAAACTGGAGTTCCGGATCCCCGGGTGGCTCGAGGCGGCGTCCCCCGATCCCGACCGCGCGTTCCACGGGCCCGAGGAGCGGATGACGGTGGCCGTGGAGCTGGCCCGTCGAAACGTCCGCCGGGAGACGGGAGGCCCCTTCGGCGCCGCCGTCTTCGACCGGGACCGGGGGACGCTGGTGGCCGCCGGGGTCAACCTGGTGGTCCGGGAGCGGTGCTCGGTGCTCCACGCCGAGATGGTGGCCCTGATGCTGGCCCAGCGCTCCCTGGAGTCCCACGACCTGGCGGCGCCCGGGCTCCCCGAGTGCGAGCTGGTGACCAGCGCCGAGCCGTGCGCCATGTGCTTCGGCGCCGTTCCGTGGTCCGGGGTGACCCGGCTGGTGTGCGGGGCCCGTAGCTCGGACGCCCGGCAGGTGGGATTCGACGAGGGCGAGAAGCCCTCCGACTGGACGACCGCCCTGGAGCGCCGCGGCGTCGAGGTGCTCCGGGACGTCCGCCGGAACGAGGCCCGGTCCGTGCTCCGCGCCTACGCCGAGGGCGGCGGCCCCATCTACAACAGCCGCCGGGGGACGTCCGACGGCGGCTGAGCGCCTCCTCGGCTCCGCCGGGGCGGGCGGGAGCGCGGCGCAGAGGGGGAGCAGCGGTCAGCGCCCGCCGAGCTCGCCCCTCTCCTCCAGCCTCTCCACGGTGCGGAGCACCAGCCGCTGGAAGTCCTCGGCCACCCGCTCGGTGGTCTCCAGCACCTCGTCGTGGCTCAGCTCGCCGTGGGCGACGCCGGCGGCGTAGTTGGTGAGACAGCTCACGCCGACGCAGCGCACCCCCAGGGACCGCGCCGCCAGCACCTCGGGCACGGTGGACATCCCCACGGCGTCGGCGCCCAGCCTCTCCAGCATCCGGACCTCCGCCGGCGTCTCGTAGCTGGGCCCCAGCACCGCGGCGTACACGCCCTCGCGGAGCGGGACGCCCTCCTCCGCGGCGGTCTCCCGAACCACCCCACGCAGGACCGGGTCCCAGGCGTCGGAGAGGTCCGGCCACCGGCTCTCGTCGTCGGCGGCGGGGCCCGCCAGCGGGCTCCGGAACATGAAGTTCAGGTGGTCGGCCACGGCCATGAGCTCGCCGGGGCGGAAGTCCCGGTTCACGGCGCCGGCGGCGTTGCTGAGGAAGAGCACGTCGATTCCGAGCCGGCAGAGGACCCGGGCCGGAAGCGCCACCACGTCGGGCGGGTGCCCCTCGTACAGGTGGGCGCGGCCCGCGAGGCCCACGGCCGGGACCCCGGCGAGATCGCCCACCACGACCCGTCCCGCGTGCCCCGACACCCGGGGCTCGGGCCATCCCGGGATCTCGCCGGCGGGGACCTTCACCGGGTCCCGGAAGCGCTCCTCCAGTCCCCCGAGGCCCGACCCCAGCACGACCCCGAGCCGGGGACGGACCGGGCGCCCGGCCCGCTCGACCCGCTCGCGCACCGCCCCGGCGGCACGGCGGACGGTGGCGCCGTCGGCCGCACGCTCCGGTGCCCCCGGCTCCTCCGTCTCCCCCGTCACGCCAGGACCCCGGCGAAGGTGGCCGTCATCCACGTGGCCGCCGTGCCGCCCAGCATGGCCCGCATGCCGAGCTCCGAGAGCTCGGAGCGGCGCGACGGGGCGATGCCCCCGATGCCGCCGATCTGGATGGCGATGGAGCTGAAGTTCGCGAAGCCGGTCAGGGCGTAGGTGGCGATGATGACCGAGCGGGTGTGCAGCCCGCCGCCGCCCGCCAGCATCTCCGAGAGCTGCTGGAAGGCCACGAACTCGTTGGCCACCATCTTCACCCCCAGCAGGCTGCCGATCTCCGCCGCGTCCCCCCAGGGCACCCCCAGGAGCCACGCCAGGGGCGAGAAGGCCCAGCCGAAGATCCTCTCCAGGGTCAGCCCCTCCACGCCCGCCAGCCCGCCGGCCCATCCCAGGATGCCGTTGGCCATGGCGATCAGGGCCAGGAAGGCCAGGAGCATGGCCCCGACGTTGAGCGCCAGGCGCAGCCCGTCGGCCGCGCCTCCGGCGGCGGCGTCGATGGCGTTGGCGTGCTCCTCCTCCACTTCCACCGAGATCTCGCCGCCGGTCTCCGGCTCGTCCGTCTCGGGCCACAGGATCTTGCTCACCACGATGGCCGCCGGCGCCGACATGATGGTGGCGGCCAGGAGGTGTCCCGCGATGTTCGCGAACTGGTCCGAGAGCATGGCCACGTAGGCGGCCATCACGCCCCCGGCCACCGTGGCGAAGCCGCAGGTCATGATCGTGTTGAGCTCCGAGGTGGTCATGCGCTCGATGAAGGGCTTCACCAGGAGCGGCGCCTCCGTCTGGCCCACGAAGATGTTCCCGGCGGCCGAGACCGTCTCCGCGCCGCTGGTCCGGAGGGTCCGCTGCATCAGCCAGGCCATGCCCTTCACCACGGCCTGCATGAAGCCCAGGTGGTAGAAGAGGGTCATCAGCGACGAGAAGAAGATGATCGTGGGGAGCACGCTGAACGCGAACTCCGCCCCGACCTGGATCATCCCCCCGCCCGGCGCCTGCAGCCCGCCGCCCACCAGCCCCCCGAACAGGAAGCGGGCTCCCTCGTTCGTGAAGCCGATCAGCGCGACGAACATGTCGTTCACGAGCCTGAAGAAGGCCCGGCCCCAGTCGGTCTTGAGCACCAGCAGCGCGAAGGCCAGCTGCAGGCCGAGCCCCTTGCCCACCAGGTCCCACCGGATCGCGTCCCGGCGCCGGGAGAAGGTCCAGGCGACCGCCAGCAGGGCCGACAGCCCCAGCAGCCCCCGGAGCGCCCGCTGCCAGAAGGGGATGCCCCCTCCCCCCCGGTCCCCGCCCAGCGTGGTGGCCGCCGTGTCGGCGGCGGCCTGCGCCGCGGCGGGCTCGGCGGTCACCAGGATCAGCGGGAGGGCCAGCAGGGCCGCCAGCAGGAGCCGGGCGCACCGGGCCCCGCGGCCCGCGCTCGTCAGGGAGCGGAGGAGAGGCACCGAGTCGCTACTCGCCGTACGGAACCCAGAGGTTCTTGACCTGCGTCGCCTGCCGCAGGAACTCCCGCCCGCCGCCCTGCTCCGGGTCCGTCCAGTCGCGGGCCAGACCGTCGTCGACCCAGGTCCGCTTCAGGTTGCCCGTCGACTGCCGCTCGACCATCTCGCTCCCCCCGGCGGAGCCGAAGTACCACATCCCGTCCACGTCGTCGTGGGCGGCCAGCACCTCGGCCAGCTCGTCCCGGACGCCGGTGACGATGTTCAGGGCGCCGGCGGGCACGTCGGACGTGTCGAGCACCTGGTAGAAGTCCGTCGCTGCCAGCGGCCACCGCTGGGAGGGGACGGCCACCACCCGGTTGCCGACGGCCAGGGGCGGCGCGACGGTGGACACGAACCCGAGGAGCGGGTGCTCCGTGGGAGCGACCACCGCCATGATGCCCAGGGGCTCCGGCATGGCGAAGGTGACGTTCCGGAACGGCGTGCGGTGGACGTCGCCGTCCCACTTGTCCGCCCAGGCCGCCCAGTGATACAGCCTCTCGATGGACCGGTCCACCTCCCGACGGCCCGGCTCCGGGCCCTCGCCCGTCATGCGACCGATCCGCTCCGCGAACTCCCCGGCGCGAGCACTCAGGTTCTCGGCGACGTAGTACAGCACCTGCGCCCGGTTGTGGCCGGAGGCCCCGGCCCATCCGTCTCCCTCGCGGGCGGCCTCCACCGCGTTCCGGATGTCCTTCCGGTTGCCGCGGCCGACCTCGCCCATGCGCCGCCCCTCGGCGTCGAGGACCGGCAGCACGTATTCGGCGTCGGGACGCGCCTGGGCACCCCCCACGTACATCTTCGGCGTACGGTCGATGGGCGGGGCGTCGCCGTCGCCGTCCCCGCCGTCGGGCCGCGACGCCTCGCCCACCCCCACGCCCGCCTCTCCGCCCGGGATCTCGGGGCGGGCGTCCGCTTCCGGCTTCGGCTCGCGGTCGGCCTTCCAGGCGGGCTCCACGTACTCCCAGAGCCCCTCCCGGCCGCCCTCGCGCCCGAAGCCGCTCTCGCGGTAGCCGCCGAATCCCGCGGCGGCGTCGAACAGGTTGGTCGAGTTCACCCACACGGTGCCGGCCTCGACGCGGGAGCCCACGTGCAGCGCCTGGTTGATGTTCTCCGACCAGACGCTGGCCGCCAGCCCGTAGCGCGTGTCGTTGGCCAGCTCCACCGCCTCCTCCGGCGTCCGGAAGCTCATCATCACCACCACCGGCCCGAAGATCTCCTCCCGGGAGATGGTGGCGGCGGAGGAGACGTTGGTGCACAGCGTCGGCGGATAGAACCAGCCGTCGCGCGGCTCGCTCCACGACGGCTGCCAGATCTCGGCTCCCTCGTCCCGACCCTGCTCGACGAGCCCCCTGATGCGGTCCAGCTGAACGGGCGCCACGATGGCCCCGACGTCCACGCCCTTGTCCAGGGGATCTCCCATCCGGAGCGTCTCCATGCGGCGGCGGAGCTTCCGCTCCAGCTCCTCCTCGACGCTCTCCTGGACCAGGATCCGGGATCCGGCGCAGCAGACCTCGCCCTGGTTGAACCAGATGGCGTCCACCACCCCCTCCACGACGCTGTCCAGGTCGGCGTCGTCGAACACGACGAAGGGCGACTTCCCGCCGAGCTCCAGCGAGAGCTCCTTGCCGCTCCCGGCCGTCGCCTCGCGAATCGTCCGCCCCACCTCCGTGGAGCCGGTGAAGGCCACCTTGTCCACGTCGGGGTGGCGGACCAGGGCGTCGCCGGTGCGGCCGTCGCCGGTGACGACGTTCAGCACCCCGTCCGGCAGTCCGGCCTCCCGGCACAGCTCGCAGAACAGGAGCGCCGTCAGAGGGGTGTGCTCGGCCGGCTTCAGCACCACCGTGTTTCCGGTGGCCAGCGCCGGCGCCACCTTCCACGCCAGCATCAGGAGGGGGAAGTTCCAGGGGATCACCTGCCCGGCCACGCCCAGCGGCCGGTATCCGTCGAGCTCCGTCTCCATGAGCTGGGCCCAGCCGGCGTGATGGTAGAAGTGCCGGGCCACCAGCGGAACGTCGATGTCGCGCGACTCGCGGATCGGCTTTCCGTTGTCCAGCGTCTCCAGGACCGAGAACAGCCGGGCGTTCTTCTTGAGCTTGCGGGCCAGCGCGTACAGGTAGCGGGCCCGCTCGTGGCCCGACCGATCCCGCCAGCCCGGATATGCGGCCCGGGCGGCGCGGACCGCGGCGTCCACGTCCGCCTCGCTCCCGTGTGCCACGGTGGCCAGCGGCTCGCCGGTGGCCGGATTCGGCGATTCGAAGGTCCCGCCCTCCGCGGGTGGGGTCCACTGCCCCCCGATGAAGTGGTCGAAGGTGGCGTCGCGCTCCTCGAGCCAGGCGCGGGCCCGCTCCGCCGACTCCGGCGCCGGCCCGTACTCCATGGTCTCGAACAGCTCCCCGATGCGCGGCATGCTCCTCCTCAGGCCATGGGATGTCGGTGAAACGCCGAGTATCGGCCGGTGACGTGGTGCTCCAGCTGGCGCTCCAGGTCGGCCAGGAGGGAGCTGGCGCCGAACCGGAACCAGCGGCGATCCAACCACGGCCGCCCCAGCTCGTCCCGGATCAGGTACAGCCACTGGAGGGCCTCTTTGGCGGTCCGGATGCCGCCGGCGGGCTTGAAGCCCACCCTGTGGCCCGTGCGGTCGTGATAGCGCCGGATGGCCCTCGCCATGACCAGGCCCACGGGAAGCGTGGCGTTGACCGCCTCCATGCCGGTGGACGTCTTGATGAAGTCGGCGCCGGCCATCATCGCCACCTGGCTGGCGCGTGCCACGTTGCGGAGGGTGCCGAGCTCCCCGGTGGCCAGGATCACCTTCAGGTGGGCGTCGCCGCAGGCCTCGCGGAACGCGCTCACCTCGTCGTAGAGCTCCGTCCACGCTCCGAGGAGCACCTTCCGACGGCTGATCACCACGTCGATCTCCCGGGCGCCCGCCTCCACGCACCGGCGGATCTCCTCCAGCCGCGTCGGGAAGGGGGACAGCCCTCCGGGGAAGCCCGCGGCCACGGCGGCGACCGGGATGTCCGACCCCTCAAGGGCCTCGACGGCCGCCGGGACCAGGGCCCCGTACACGCATACCGAGCCCACCCGGACGTCGCGGTTTCCGACGCCGAGCTCCCGAAGGATGTCCGGACGAACGGGCTGTCGTGCCTTGGCGCACAACCGTCGCACGCGTCCGGGAGTGTCGTCGCCCTTGAGGCTGGTGAGATCGAGGCAGGTCACGGCACGGAGCAGCCAGGCCGCCTGCCACTCCTGCTTGACGGATCGGCGCCGTCCCAGGGTGTCGGCCCGCTTCTCGATGGCGCTCCGGTTCGCCGACGCCCGGGTCACCTCGTCCAGGTCCAGCTCCGTGCCGGGGTTGCGGTCGCCGCCCCGGGCGTCGCCGTTCCCGCGTTCGCCGGGGCCCGCCGGGGGCGACGGCACCGGTCCGGCCTCCCCCTCGCCGCCGGCCGGACGCTCCGCTGCGGACCCGGACGTCGACCGGCTCGTCTCCCGCGTCTCCGCCTGCTCCTCGCCTCCTGCGCGCGCACTCATGGGCCGCTGAATATCGTCGCGTTCCCGGTGCGGGAGCAAACGGCGTCCCGGCCTCCGTGCGGCGTCGTCAGCTGCGCAGAGAGAGCGCGAACAGCTTCACGGTGGCCAGCCCGGCGACGAAGCCTCCCACGTGCGCCCAGATGGCCACCCCGGTCCCCGTGCCGCCCAGGAGAACGCCCTGCATGGCCTGGTACAGGAACCAGAGTCCCAGCATCACCCAGGCCGGGAGCACGAGGATGCGGAAGAAGACGAAGATCGGTATGAGCGTCACGACCTCGGCCCGGGGATACAGCACCAGGTAGGCGCCCATGACCCCGCTGATCGCCCCCGAGGCCCCGACCATGGGGGCGGCGCTGTCCGGGCTCAGGGCCACGTGCGCGGCCACCGCGGCCACGCCCGCCAGCAGGTAGAAGAAGGGAAATCTCGCCGGGCCCAGCGCGTCCTCGATGTTGTTCCCGAAGACCCACAGGAACCACATGTTCATGATCAGGTGCAGCCAGCTCCCGTGGGCGAACATGGACGTCAGGGTCGCCAGCGCCGGCGATCCGCCCACCCGGCAGGTCGCCCGTCCGAGGGTGATCGTCTCACCGGCCTCCAGCCCGCCGGTCAGGTAGGCCGGGATGACCCCGAGCCGGCACAGGGAGTCCACGAAGCCCGCCCCGCCGCCGGCGTCCTGCATGACGAGCCACACCAGCACGTTGGCAGCGATGAAGGCCACCGTCACGTACGGCGTGCGATCCGTCGGGTTCTCGTCCTTCAGCGGGAGCATGGCGGTCCGCTACGGTAGACCGGGTCCCGGGGGCGTGCAATCCGGCTGCAGGCCCGGCTCGCGGCCCGCGCCGGACGGCGCACTGCCGATCTGACACGGCCAGGGACGGGCCGCTTCGGGGACCCGCGGCGGCCGGTGCCAATATGTCGTATTCGGCCCGGCGCGACGGGGATTCGGCCCGGTCGTGGCCGGGCACATCGCTTGCACCTCATGCCCCCCGGACGGAGAACGCGTCGCCCCGCGTCCCCCCCGCTGCACCGGACGCGGGTCGATCGTGAAGCGAGCCGACGGCGACCGAGAGACGCACGAAGACCAAGAGGATAGACCCATGGCCAAGCGAAGCGAGAAGATCATCGGCATCGACCTGGGGACGACGAACTCCTGCGTCGCCGTGATGGAGGGCGGCGATCCGGTCGTCATCCCCAACGCCGAGGGGAACCGGACGACGCCGTCCGTGGTGGCCTGGACCGACGAGGGCGAGCGCCTGGTCGGTCAGGTGGCCAAGCGGCAGCAGGTGACCAACCCGGAGAACACGGTCCACTCGATCAAGCGCTTCATGGGCCGCAAGTGCTCCGAGGTGAAGGACGAGCGGAACATCGTCTCCTACGAGATCGAGTGCGACGAGGAGGACCGCCCCGTCGTCAAGGTGCCGAACGCCGAGAAGGACTCCCACCTCCCGCCGGAGATCTCGGCCATGGTGCTCCAGAAGATGAAGCAGACGGCCGAGGACTACCTGGGGCACGAGGTCGAGAAGGCCGTCATCACCGTTCCGGCGTACTTCAACGACGCACAGCGGCAGGCCACGAAGGACGCCGGGCGCATCGCCGGTCTCGAGGTGGAGCGCATCATCAACGAGCCCACGGCGGCTTCCCTCGCCTACGGCCTGGACGACGAGAGCGAGCAGATGGTGGCCGTCTACGACCTGGGCGGCGGCACCTACGACATCTCCGTCCTGGAGCTCGGGGACGGCGTCTTCGAGGTGAAGGCCACCCACGGCGACACCCACCTCGGGGGCGACGACTTCGACGACCGGATCATCGAGTGGATGGTGGAGGAGTTCAGGAAGGACCAGGGGATCGACCTCTCCGAGGACCCCATGGCCCGCCAGCGGCTGCGCGAGGCCGCCGAGAAGGCCAAGTGCGAGCTCTCCTCCACGAAGAAGACCAACATCAACCTGCCCTTCATCACGGCGGGCGAGTCCGGGCCGAAGCACCTGAACCTGGACCTGACCCGGGCGAAGTTCGAGCAGCTCGTGGACGACCTGATCCAGCGCACGAAGGAGCCGATGCAGAAGGCGCTGGACGACGCCGAGCTGAACCCGTCGGACATCGACGAGGTCATCCTCGTCGGCGGCTCCACCCGGATCCCGAAGATCCAGGAGATGGTGGAGGACTTCTTCGGCCGCGAGCCGAACAAGAGCGTGAACCCCGACGAGGTGGTCGCCATCGGCGCCGCCATCCAGGGCGGCGTCCTGGCCGGCGAGGTCGAGGACGTGCTCCTGCTCGACGTCACGCCGCTGAGCCTGGGCATCGAGACCCTGGGCGGGGTCATGACCAGCCTCATCGAACGGAACACCACGATCCCGGCCAGCAAGAGCGAGATCTTCTCCACCGCCGAGGACAACCAGAGCACGGTGGACGTCCACGTCCTCCAGGGCGAGCGGGAGATGGCCGAGGACAACAAGACCATCGGCCGCTTCCAGCTGACCGGCATCCCGCCGGCGCCCCGGGGCGTCCCGCAGATCGAGGTGGAGTTCGACATCGACGCCGACGGCATCCTGAACGTCTCCGCCAAGGACAAGGGGACGGGCAAGGAGCAGTCGATCCGCATCGAGGCGTCCTCCGGCCTCTCCGAGGACGAGATCGAGGACATGGTCGAGGAGGCCGAGGAGCACGCCGAGGAGGACGAGCGCCGGCGTGAGCGGATCGAGGCGCGCAACAAGCTGGACTCCCTGATCTATCAGACCGAGGACAACCTGGAGGACTGGGAGGACGCCATGGACGAGTCCGACCTCCAGGAGATCCGGGACGCCCTGGAGCGCGGCCAGGAGGCCCTCAAGGAGGGCGACCACGAGGACATCCAGGCCGCCACCCAGGAGATCCAGCAGGCCGTGCAGTCGGCCTCCCAGGACATGTACGCCCAGCAGCAGGCCGGCGCCGGCGGCGCTGCGGGCGGCCCCGGCGGACCCGGCGGCCCCGGCGGACCCGGCGGCCCGGGAGCGGCCGGCGGACCCGGTGCCGGCTTCCAGGGCGGACCGGGCGGCGGACAGCCCGGCGGCGCCGGCTCGGCCAACGGGGGCAGCTCCTCCGGTGAGGAGGAGGACGAGGACGTCGTCGACGCCGACTACGAGATCGTCGACGAGGAGAACGACTGACCCCGGCGCCCCGGCGCGAGGAGTCCCCGCGCCACGGTCCGGGGAACGGGACGGAGAGCAGGCGAGCGATCTCAGCGCTCGACCCGTGCGACGGAGGGCGGCGCCCCCGCGGTGCCGCCCTTCGGTACGTCGTGAGCGTCACGGCGGCACGACGGCAGGGACCGCCGAACCGCGGCCGGCGTAGTAGCCACTCCCGCGTGACTGGACCTCGACCGTCCGACGCCGGAGCCGCGACCGTCCGGCCCTCCGGACAACTCTCGGGACGTCCCGCACGTCCAACGTCGATCCGAGCCCGCAGCGGACTGCACCCAGGCAGGACCACAGGATACAGAGCATGAAGATCAACGACGCCCTCAGGGCAAAGCTGAACGTCGTCATCGTCACGGCCGTCGCCTTCGCCGCCGGGCTGGGCGTGGCCGCCCAGCTGGACCTCACCGCGCCGTCGTTCGCCTCGGGAGGGGCGCTGCAGGAGGGGAGCGTCCAGCTGGGGACCGACGCCTCCGTGCAGACGAACACGGCACGGGCGCTGTCGGACGACTTCGCCCAGGTGGCGCGGCAGGTGACGCCGGCGGTGGTCACCGTCGAGGTGGAGAAGCAGGTCCAGGGGCGTCGGATGCAGCGCCAGTTCCCCTTCCCCTTCAACCCCTTCGGCCAGCAGCCCGAGGGCGAGGACCAGGAGCCGCCGACCCGGCCGGGCACCGGCTCCGGGTTCATCATCCGACCCGACGGCTACATCATCACCAACAACCACGTGGTGGAGAACGCCGAGGAGATCAACGTCCAGCTCTCCGACCGGCGTCGCTTCCGGGACGTGGAGCTGGTGGGGCGTGACCCGACCACCGACGTGGCCCTGCTGAAGGTGAACGGCGAGGACCTCCCGGCCGTCTCGCTGGGCTCCAGCGACAGCACCGAGGTGGGGGAGTGGGTGCTGGCCGTCGGGAATCCGGGCTTCGGCGGGGGCCCCCAGGAGACGCTTCCCACCACCGTCACGGCCGGCATCGTGAGCGGCAAGGGGCGGAACATCGGCGTGCTGGACCGGCAGTTCCGCGATCAGATCGCCAACCCGGCCATCGAGGACTTCATCCAGACGGACGCGGCCATCAACCCCGGCAACTCCGGCGGTCCCCTGGTGAACATGCGGGGACGCGTGATCGGGGTGAACACGGCCATCGCCAGCGAGACCGGCTACTACATGGGCTACGGCTTCGCGGTGCCCATCGAGCTGGTGGAGGAGGTCGTGCAGGACCTGCTTCAGCACGGGGAGGTCCGCCGGGCCGCGCTGGGTGTCACCGTCCAGCCGGTGGGCCCCGACGACGCCGAGTACTACGGCCTCGACCGGGTGGCGGGCGCCATGGTCACCGGGTTCAGCGAGCTGCAGGGAGGCGCCGAGAGCCCGGCCCGCGAGGCGGGCATCCAGAGCGGCGACGTCATCGTCTCCGTGGAGGGGCGCCGCCTGCGCTCGGTGAGCGACCTCCAGCGGCGCATCCGGAGCTACGATCCGGGCCAGACCGTGCAGGTGACCGTCGTGCGGCGCTCCACGCAGGAGGAGCAGACCGTGGACGTCACGCTGGGCCGGATGGGCACCCCGGGCGAGACGGAGCAGCAGCGGACGGAGCAGCAGGCCGACGGCGGCCCCCTGGGGATCGAGGTCCGTGACCTCGCCCCGCAGATCCGGGCCCAGCTCGAGGTGCCCGAGGAGATCACGGGCGTCGTGGTCACCGGCGTCGACCGGGGCAGCCCGGCGGACCGGGCGGGGCTGAGCACGCGCTTCGTCATCGCCGACGTCAACGGCCAGCCCATCGAGAGCGTGGACGACTACCGCGAGATCGTATCGCGACTCCAGCCCGGCACCGTGGCCAACCTGAGGGTGTACATCCCGCAGGCCGGCGTGGAGCAGTTCATCAGCGTCCGCATCCCGCGCGGCTGACGGGTGCATCCCGGCGCGGCCTGCCGGTAGGTTCGTCCGCCCCGGCCGCCGGGCGTGGGGACGCCCTGTGGTGCGAAAGTGGCGGAACTGGTAGACGCGCCAGCCTTAGGAGCTGGTGGCCGAGAGGCCGTGGGGGTTCGAGTCCCCCCTTTCGCACTGACGTTCGACTTCAGGCGCAGTTGATCCGATGACCTCAGACTCAACGACAGCGGAGAAGGGCCTCGACGTCACGGTGGACGAGCCCGGTGCCTGGAAGCGCCGGCTCACCGTCATCGTGCCCGAGGCCCGGGTCCAGGAGGAGCGGGGTCGAGTCCGCTCCCGGCTCGCGAAGCAGCTGGACCTCGACGGCTTCCGGCAGGGCAAGGTCCCGCCGCAGATCGTCGAGCAGCGGTTCGGCCCCACCATCGACGACCAGACGGTGCAGTCGCTGGTCTCCGAGACCCTGCGGGAGGCGTTCCGTCAGGAGGAGATCGAGCCCATCGGCGACCCGGAGATCAGCGACATCGGCTTCCTGGCCGACGACCGGCTCAGGTACGAGATCGAAGTCGAGATCATGCCCCGGATCGAGCTGGACCGGGTCGGTGGCTTCAGGGTGGAGCAGCCCGCCACGGAGGTGGACCCGGACGAGGTCGACGAGGTCCTGGACCGCCTGCGAGAGGACGAGGCCACGTGGCGGCCCGCCGAGCGGGAGCCCCGGGAGGGCGACATGGTCACCGTGCGGATCCGTCCCGCCGACCGGGAGGAGGAGCTCTCCAGCGACGACGAGTACCAGTTCGAGATGGGAGACGGCAACGCCCTTCCGGACATCGAGGACGCCATCTCGACGCTCGAGCCCGGGGAGCGGGAGACCTTCGACGTGCACTTCCCCGAGGCTCTGAGGGAGGAGGGGCAGGCCGAGGACCGCGAGCTGGAGATCGAGCTCCGGGACGTGAAGGAGGCCGAGCTGCCGCCCCTGGACGACGAGCTCGCCTCCCGGGTCGGGGACTTCGAGTCCCTGGAGGAGCTGCGGGAGGCCGTGCGCGAGGACGTGGAGGCGCACCACCGGGACGAGGCGGAAAACGAGGTCCGGGAGCGCCTCATGGACCACGTGATCGAGGCCAATCCGTTCGAGGTGCCGGAGTCCATGGTGGAGGACTACATGGACCGCATGCTCGACGCCCCGGACGACGTCGATCCGGAGGAGCTGGAGCAGGCCCGGCAGCAGGTCCGCCCCCGGGCGGAGCGCCAGATCAAGCGACACCTCATCATCGAGCGCCTCACCGAGCGAGAGGGCCTGGAGGCCACCGAGGACGAGGTGGACGAGCGGATCCGGGAGATCGCCGACGCCGAGGGCCTGGAGCCCGGCGCGGTCCGCAGGCAGCTGGCCCGCGACGACCGGATGGAGTCCCTCCGGCGGCAGATCTCGGCGGAGAAGGCCTTCGACTACCTGAAGGAGCAGTCCTCCGTCGAGTGACCGGCGGCGGGAACTCCCCCGGCGGTCGCGACGGTGGCGCGGCGACTTTAACTTGAATCATTCCAGAAATCGAGGCCTCGAGGCGGCTCCACGGGCGAACATCCGTGTAGTCAGGGGTCCGAGGCCGACTGAACACGCAACGCACCCAGGAAGAGCATGACGACTTACGCACCATACGTCATCGAGCGTTCGAGCCGCGGAGAGCGGTCGTACGACATCTTCTCCCGGCTGCTGATGGACCGCATCGTCTTTCTCGGCTCGCCGATCAACGACGACGTGGCCAACATCATCATCGCCCAGCTCCTCTTCCTGGAGGCGGACAACCCGGAGAAGGACATCAACCTGTACATCAACTGCCCGGGCGGCAGCGTGTACTCCGGGCTGGCCATCTACGACACGATCCAGTTCCTGAGCGCCCCCGTCTCCACGATCTGCATGGGGATGGCGGCGTCCATGGGCGCCTTCCTGCTGGCGGCCGGGACGGAGGGGAAGCGGTCGGCCCTTCCGAACTCCCGGATCATGATCCACCAGCCCAGCGGGGGCTCCCAGGGCACGGCCGCGGACATCGAGATCCAGGCCAAGGAGATCCTCTACGCCCGGGAGCGGCTGAACAACATCCTGGCCGAGCACACGGGCCAGCCGGTGGAGAAGATCGCCGAGGACGTGGACCGGGACCGGTTCATGTCGCCGGAAGAGGCCAGGGACTACGGCCTCATCGACCGGATCATCCAGAAGAAGGGCGAGGTCGTGGACGGCGAGACCCGGGCGGCGAGCTGACGCTCCCGCCCGTCCGGTCCACCGGACCGGTCCGCGGGGAACCCGCGAGCCGGCGCCCGCGACGATCGACCCAGGCTCGACCTCGTTAGGAGGGGGGAGGCCATGTCGAACGACAAGAACCTCCGCTGTTCGTTCTGCGGAAAGTCCAAGGACAGCGTCCGGAAGTTCATCTCCGGCCCGAACGTCTACATCTGCAACGAGTGCATCGCGCTCTGCAACGAGATCCTCGCCGAGGAGGAGGAGCGCGAGGCCGAGACGCAGGTGGCGGACGTCCCCACCCCATCGGAGATCAAGAGCGAGCTGGACGAGTACGTGGTCGGGCAGGAGGCCGCCAAGAAGACCCTCTCGGTGGCCGTCTACAACCACTACAAGCGGATCAACAACCAGAGCATGGTGGACGGGGTGGAGCTCGAGAAGTCCAACGTGCTCCTCCTGGGCCCCACCGGGGTCGGGAAGACCCTCCTGGCCCAGACGCTGGCCCGGATGCTCCAGGTGCCGTTCACCATCGCCGACGCCACCACGCTCACCGAGGCCGGCTACGTGGGCGAGGACGTGGAGAACATCCTGGTGCGCCTGCTCCAGGCCGGCGACTACAACGTCGCCGAGTGCGAGCGGGGCATCATCTACGTGGACGAGCTGGACAAGGTGGCCCGGAAGAGCGAGAACCCGTCCATCACCCGCGACGTCTCCGGCGAGGGCGTCCAGCAGGCCCTGCTGAAGATCCTGGAGGGGACCGTGGCCTCCGTGCCGCCCCAGGGCGGCCGGAAGCACCCCCAGCAGGAGTACATCCAGATCGACACGAGCAACATCCTCTTCATCTGCGGCGGCGCCTTCGACGGCCTGGACGACATCATCGAGCGCCGCATGGGCAAGCGCCAGATCGGGTTCGAGAACACCGAAGAGGACGGCGACCGGCTGGAGGCCTACGACGACGAGAGCAACCCGCTCTCCCACGCCGAGCCCGACGACCTGCTGCAGTACGGGCTGATCCCGGAGCTGGTGGGCCGTCTGCCGGTGCTCTGCGCCCTGCACGACCTGGACGAGGACGCCATGGTCCAGATCCTCCAGGAGCCGAAGAACGCCCTCACCAAGCAGTACGAGAAGATGTTCGAGCTCGAGGGCGTGGGCCTCACCTTCGATCCGGAGGCGCTGCACGCCGTCTCCCGGCGGGCCATCGACAAGGGCACCGGCGCCCGCGGGCTGCGTGCCGTCCTGGAGCAGGTGATGCTGGAAGTCATGTTCCACCTCCCGGACCGGGACGACGTGCGGGAGGTCGTCATCACCCAGGAGACCGTGGAGGACGGAGCCGACCCGCTGCTGATCCTGGAGCCCGAGGCCCGGCGCAAGGAGGCGTAGGGCGGCGCGTGCCGTGAAGATCCGCTCCGTGGAGTACGCCGGCGAGATCGCCGAGCCCGGCGGCTCGCCGCCCGGCTCCCTCCCCCAGGTGGCCTTCGCCGGCCGCTCCAACGTCGGGAAGTCCAGCCTCATCAACTGCCTGGTGCGCCGTGACCGGCTGGCGCGGGTGGCCAAGCGCCCCGGGAAGACGCGGATGATCCACTTCTACCGCGTCAACGACCGCTTCCTGCTCGCCGACCTGCCCGGGTACGGCTACGCCGAGGTCCCGGACGAGATGCAGCGCTCCTGGGCGCCCCTCATCGAGGGCTACCTCACCTCCGCCGGAGGGCTTCTCGGCGTGGTGCAGCTGGTGGACTCGCGGCACCCGCCCACCGACGACGACCGGCGGATGTTCCGCTACCTGGCCGATCTCGGCCTGCCGACCCTCTTCGTCCTCACCAAGATCGACAAGCTGAACCGCTCGGAGCGCCGGGGCGCACGGGAGCGGGCCCGGGAGGAGATCGGCGTCGGAGAGGAGCAGCTCCTCGTCACCTCGGCGAAGACCGGCGAGGGGCGGGGCGAGCTGCTGGCCGCGCTGGAGGGGCTCCTGGAGGGGACGGACGCCGACGACGGGGGAGGTACGAGGGAGAGCCGGGGGGCGATCACGCCGTAGACAGGTGGCCGCCGTCCTCCGCCGGCCGGCGGGAACCGGCCTCTACAGGTCGATGTCGTACTCCCGGAGCTTCCGGTAGAGGGTGCGCTCGCCGATGTCCAGCGCCTCGGCGGCCTTGCGGCGGTTGCCGTCCATGTCCTTGAGCGTGGCGACGATGGCTTCCCGCTCCAGCTCGGACATGGACATGCCGGGCTCGAACTCGATCCGGGAGCGGTCCTCCCCCTCGCCCGGCTCGCGGGCCTCCGCCTCGACGGCCGCCCGCTCGCGCTCGTCCTCGACGAACTCCTCCAGGGTGGAGACCTCGATCTCCGTGCCGCTCCGGTCGGGTCCCTCCCCCTCCACGAGCTCGGGGTGACGGCGCCGGTACTCCTGGAACTCCTGCCGCAGGTCCTCGACGTCCATCTTCAGGTCCACCAGGGTGCGGAAGACGAACTCCAGCTCCGGCGCCTGGACCTCGCCGCTCTGCGCCGAGCGCATCTGCTCCACCGCCTCCGGCACCGTGGCCTCCTCCCGCCGGGCCGGGAGCATGGCCCCGCCGGCCCCGGACCGGATCTCCGAGGGGATGTCCTCGGGGCGGATCACCGAGCCCGGGGCCAGCACCACCATGGACTCCACCAGGTTCCGGAGCTCCCGAACGTTCCCCGGCCAGGCGTAGTCCATCATGATCTTCATGGCCTCCGGGGAGATGCCCTTGAACTCCCGGTCGTGGGACTCGCTGAACTCCCCCACGAATCGCCGCACCAGCAGCGGAATGTCCTCGGCCCGCTCCCGCAGCGGCGGGAGGTCCAGGTGGAGGACGTTCAGGCGGTAGTACAGGTCGCGGCGGAAGCTGCCGCGCTGCACCGAGGAGCGGAGCTCCTGGTTGGTGGCGGCGATGACGCGGACGTCCACGTCGATCTCCTCGTCCCCGCCCACCCGCATGAAGCTCCGGTTCTCCAGCACCCGCAGCAGGCGCGTCTGGAGGGAGGGGGGCATCTCGCCGATCTCGTCCAGGAGGATGGTCCCCCGGTCGGCCAGCTCGAACATGCCCTTCCGCCGCGAGGTCGCCCCGGTGAACGCCCCCTTCTCGTGCCCGAAGAGCTCCGACTCCAGCAGGGACTCGGGCAGCGCCGCGCAGTTGACGGCGATGAAGGGATCGCCCCGCCGGGGGCTCATGCGGTGGATGGCGCGGGCCACCAGCTCCTTTCCGGTGCCGCTCTCGCCGGTGAGCAGGACCGTGGAGTCCACGGGAGCGATGAGGTGGATCTTCTCCAGGATCTCCCGCATGGGCTCGGTCCGGCCGACGATGTCCATCTCGAGCTGGAGCTCGAAGCGCTCGAGCTGCTGCTCCAGGACCATGACCACGTCGTCCGGCGTCGGCGGCAGACCCAGGACCTCGTCCAGGCCGTGCGCCCGCTCCAGGGACTCCAGCTCCTCGGCGGAGTCGGTGGCCGCCAGCCCGATCACCGGCGGGCGGGGGATGCGGGTCCCGAAGAAGTCCACCAGCTTCCCGGCCTCCTCCCGCCCGAGATCCCCGGTGACGATCAGGGCGATCTCGTCCTCGCCCTCGCGGAGCCGCGTCTCCACCTCGTCGGCGGTCTCGATCATCTCGATCTCGTGACCGGCGTCCCGCACGGCGTCCCGCACCTCGACGGCGGACTCCAGGTCGTGCGTGTCGATGAAGACTCGGGCCACGTTGCTCAGATCCGGATCGTTGGAGGTTCGCTGCTCATGGCGTATGGGGCGCGCAGGGCCGTGGCGGCGGCCGGGATCAGCGGCTGAGGGAGCCGTCCTCGTAGAAGGGCATCTTCACGATCTCCCCCGCGATCTCCTCGCCCCGGATGCGGACGTGCATCGCGTCGCCGGGGCCCGCGTCGGCCGGGAAGTACGCCGTGCCGATCCCATACCCCAGGGACGGGCTCACTGTCCCGCTCCGGACCTCGCCGACCTCCTCGCCGCCGTAGAGCACGGGATACCCCTCGCGGGGGAAGCCGCGCTCGGTGAGGCGGAACCCCTGGAGACGGCGGGTCACGCCGTCGGCCTCCTGGCGGGCCAGCGCGTCCCGGCCGACGAAGTCCCCCTTGTCCATCTTGACGAGCCAGCCGAGGCGGGCCTCCAGCGGCGTCGTGTCCTCGTCGATCTCGTGGCCGTAGAGGGCGTAGCCCATCTCGAGGCGCAGGCTGTCGCGGGCCCCGAGGCCGGCCGGGGTGGGCGTGGCCCCCTCGCCGGACTCCAGGAGGGCCCGCCACACCTCCGGCGCCCGCTCGCCGTCGACGTAGAGCTCGAAGCCGTCCTCGCCGGTGTAGCCCGTGCGGCTGACCACGGCAGGGGCCCCGGCCGCCCGCCCCT
>CANPVF010000037.1 GCA_947581645.1 Candidatus Caribbeanibacter nitroreducens
CGGGGTCCTCCACGGGTGGGGTGTCCGCCCCGAAGTACAGTCCGGTGACGGAACGCCGCGCCGGCGATTCGACGCCGGGCACCAGACCGGCCGCCGTCCACGGGTCGGTGGCGACCACCACCGCGTCCCCCTTCACCGCTCCCCCGTCTCCGAGCAGGACCGCCGTACCGTCTGCCTCGACGGCCGAAACCCGGGCTCCCGTTCGGACCGTATCCCGCGGCAGGCCGTCGGCGAGCTGCCGGGGAATGGCCTCCATGCCCCCGGCCGGGAGGGCGACCGGCCCCGCGGCGAAGGTACGCAGCACGAACTCCATCATGCGCCCGGATGTGACCAGATCCGGCTCCAGGAAGACGCCTCCGAGGAAGGGACGGAAGAAGGTCTCGATGATCTCCCCGGAGAACCCCCTCCGCTCGAGGAGCTCTCGGGAGGCCACGTCGCGCCCCCGGAGCGCCGCCCCCTCCACGCCCGCGAGCAGCTCCGCCACCCACAGGACGAGGCGAGCCCGGTCCCCGACAGTCCCCAGCCCGGCACGCAGCGTCTCCAGCAGTCGGCCCGGATGACGGAGCGGATTGTGGAGGGCGCGAAACTCCCCGTCCCGACGCACCAGCGCGCCGGACCGGAACTCGTGCAGATCGAGATCCCCGAGGTCCAGACAGCTCCGGGCCTCCGAATAGGCGGTCGGGAGGACCTGGAAGCCTCGATCCAGAAGAAATCCGTCCCGACGGTCGGTCCTCACCCGCCCACCGACCCGGTCCCCTGCCTCGAGCAGGACGGCCTCGACGCCGGCCTCTGCCAGGACATCCGCGCACCGGAGGCCGGCCACCCCGCCGCCGACCACGATGACTCGCCCCATGATCCACCTCCCGCTCACGAACGAAAGCGGCGCCGGCCGGGCGGGCCGACGCCGCACGATGGACCCGGCGCGGAGACCGTGGCCTACCCGCTGCCAGCGGGACCGCGCCTCCTTGCTGCCGGGCCCGGACGGGCGACGCGAATCTCGCGCGCCGCCCGGGTCAAGCTCCTTCTCAGATCCGACGCTGGCGGACGGTTACTCTCCCTGACCCGGGAGCAGAACCGTGTCGATCACGTGGATCACGCCGTTCGAGGCCATCACGTCCGCCTGGACCACCGTGGCGTTGCCCACCTTCACGGAGCCGTAATCGGTGCTGATCGACAGGGACTCGCCGGCCACCGTCTCGGCCGAGTTCAGCCCCTTGACGTCGGCGGCCGTGACACGGCCCGGCACGACGTGGTAGGTGAGCACCTTCTTCAGCTGCTCCTCGTTGGCCAGGAGGTCCTCCAGGGCGCCTTCGGGCAGCTTCGAGAAGGCCTCGTCGGTGGGGGCGAAGACCGTGAACGGCCCGTCGCCGTTGAGCGTCTCCACCAGACCCGCGGCCTGCACGGCCTTCACCAGGGTCTCGAACGATCCGTTCTGCGACGCGACCTCGACGATCGTGCCGCCTTCCTGGGCCGTAGCACGCATGGCTGTGACCTCCTCCAGAGTTACCGTCGTGTCTCCGTCCTCCGCCGGAGCGGAAGCGGTGCGATCGACCGGGGCGCCGGCGAATCCGCCGACGGTGAGCCCGGCCACGAGAAGCGGTACGAGTGCCGTCGTCTTCATGGGATCCTCCCTGTTACGTGGAACGCGCGTTCGGCCGGTCCGACGTTCGGGCGGCCGTCGCTGTGCAACTTTCGTCAAGAAATATAGCGGCCGCCCTCCCTGTGTCAAGGTTGTGTCTCGTAATCGGGCCCGTGCTGGGGCCGAACGCGGGGTTACTCGCCTTAATACCTAGCCACTACCTGTACATATGCCGGACACGTGCCAGCGCCGGCGGCGTAGTGTCACCCGATCGAAGCGCCGCCGTGACGCGAGGGAGGTCCGATCCCGCTATCCTACGTGGCGACGCCCCTCTCGGGACGATCTCCAACCGATGCGCACCACGAGACCATGGACGACGCCCACGTGACCTCGGGCCGGGGCGACGCCGCCCCCGGCGATCTCACGCGGCGGGACTTCCTCGGCACGGCCTCCCTGGCCGGCGCCTCCCTCCTCCTGCCTCTCGGCGGAGCGTCGGCCCTCCTCGACCGGACCAGATCCGGCGTGGACGAGCACTTCGTACGGGTCCGCGGTCGGGTCGTGGGCCCCGACGGCGGACTGGAGGGGGTCGCGGTCACCGACGGGCTGGACGTGGTGACGACCGGGGAGGACGGCCGGTTCCGGCTCGCGGCGGGCGCCGCCCGCGGCTTCGTCTACGTTTCGATCCCGTCGGGCTACAGGATTCCGCGGTCCTCCACCGGCACGGCGCGTTTCTACCGCAGGCTCGACCCGGGAGCCGAGGAGCAGGAGGTGCTCTTCGAGCTGCAGCCGCTGCGGGTTTCAGACGAGGAGCACGCCTTCCTCCTGCTGGCCGACATCCAGACGGAGACACCGGAGGAGATGGCACGCTTCCACGAGCGAACCGTGCCCGATCTGAAGGAGACGGTCGCCGACCTGGGCGCCGTGCCGACGTTCGGGCTGGCCTGCGGCGACATCATGTACGACCGGCTGGAGCTGTTCGACCGGTACGAGAGAGCCGTCTCGCGGATCGACCTCCCCTTCTTCCAGGCCGTGGGCAATCACGACCTGGACATGGAGGCGGCCACGGACATCGGGTCCACGGCCACCTTCACACGTCGGTTCGGCCCCCGGTACTACTCCTTCGACCGCGGGGCCGTCCACTACGTGGTGCTCGACGACGTCCACTGGCACGGCCGGGGCTATCTCGGCTACCTGGATCGGGATCAGCTGACGTGGCTGGAAAACGACCTGCGGCACGTGGAGCCCGGCCGGCGGGTGGTCGTGGCTCTCCACATCCCCGTGCTCGGCACCAGCCATCTCCGCGTCGGCCGGGACGAGCCGGTCCTCCGCCGGGCCGTGACGAACCGCGATCGCCTCTACGAGCTGCTGGAGCCGTATCGGGCTCACATCGTCTCCGGGCACACGCACGAGAACGAGCACAGCTTTCAGGGACCGGTGCACGAGCACGTGAGCGGAACCGTCTCGGGCGCCTGGTGGACCGGGCCGATCTGCGCCGACGGGACCCCCTCTGGCTACTCCGTCTACCGGGCCCGCGGCGAGCACCTCGAATGGCGGTACCGGGCCACCGGAAGGAGTGCCGACCACCAGCTGCGGACCTACCCGGCGGGCTCCGATCCGCAGGCCCCCGACGAGTTCGTGGCCAACGTCTGGGACTGGGATCCCGAGTGGACGGTGGTGTGGTACGAGGGGGCGGACCGCCGCGGCCGAATGGCGCGGCGCACGGGGCGGGATCCGCTCAGCGTGGAACTGCATCGGGGCGAGGAGAAGCCGGAGAAGCGCCCGTGGGTGGACCCCTACTCCACGCGGCACCTCTTCTACGCCCCGGCCCCGGAATCGGACGCCGAGGTGGTGGTCGAGGCCACCGATCGATTCGGGCGGACCTATTCGGCCCGGCTGTCCGCCGACGGGGAGGCGAGTCGCCGGTCCCCGGCGGGGACCCGGTAGGGATCGCCCGGACGGCGCGTCCCCTCCGGGCCTCCGAGCCGTCCCCTACAGCTCGGGGAAGTCCTCCCGCATGCGCTCCGCGGGCCCCACGTCCTCGAGCCGGCTTCTCGCCCGCTCGTGCGCCTCCGGAGCGCCGGCCAGCATCCCCCTCACTTTCGGAAAGGGCTTGTTGTACTCCAGGTCGGTCCCGGGGAGCTCGGTGCAGCGTCCCCCCGCCTCCCGGACCAGGAGCTCCCCGGCACAGACGTCCCACTCCCACTTCGGGCCGCGGGAGAAGGTCGCGCCCCCCTCGCCCGCGGCCACGAGCGCCAGCTTGTACTGGGTGCTGCCGGTGGGCCGAACCGTCCACTCTTCCCGGAAGGGGTCGAATTCGCCCCGGGAGAGTTCCGTGCGGGACGCGAGGAGGACCTCGCTCTCCCGGACCCGGATCCGCTCGCCGTCCAGGAAGGCTCCCTCGCCCCGTACTGCGTGGAAGGTCTCGGCCGTGGCCGGGTTGTGGACGACGCCGAGCACGATCCGACCCCGCTCGACGAGGGCCACGGCGACGCTGTACTGCGGCACGCCCTCGACGAACTCCTTCGTCCCGTCCAGGGGGTCGACGATCCAGAGCCTCTCGGCCTTCTCTCGGGCCGGGTCGTCCGCCGACTCCTCGGAGAGCCAGGCGCCGTCACGCAGCCCGGTCAGTCGCTCGCGAAGGAGATCATCGGCGCCCCGATCCGCGCGGGTGACCGGCCCCTGTCCCTCCTTCTGCTCGACGTCGAAGCCCTGCCGCCGGACCTCCTCCACCGCGCGGCCGGCCTCCCGGACCGCGTCGACGACCTCCCGGGCCAGATCCGTCGTCATTCCCCGGCGGCCTCGGCCACCGCGGCCACGATCCCCATGGTGGTCACGAGTCCCAGCAGGCGTCCCCCGTCGAACACCAGGGCCCGGTGGATGCCCGCCTGATGCAGGAACCGGGCGGCCTCCGGAAGGGAGGCGTCCGGGCGGACCGAGAAGGTCGCCCTCGTCATGACGTCGCGGACGGGCTTCGTTCCGATCCGGGTCTTCGGCAGTCCAGCGGGGAGGGCCGGCAGAAATCCGCCGGAGCCGCCCGTGTAGAAGAAGTCCGATTCGTCGTCCGTTTCCGCCCCCGCGGCCCGCGCTCCGCTCTCCTCCTCTTCCTTCGCGGCGAGTCGCATGACGTCGGTGCTGGAGACGACGCCCACGACGTTCTCCTCGCTGTCGACCACCGGGGCTCCGGTGATCCCGTTCTCCTCCAGGACCTCGATCAGATTCTTGATGGGGAGATCGGGACGGACGGTGACCACGTCCGTCTCCATGATGTCGCGGACGCTCCTGTCGAGAACGCTCAAGGGATACCTCTCTCCGTGCTGGATGTGCTGATGACGGTCGGGGCCCGGACCCATGACGCGATCGGGACGTCACCGGGCACCCCGGAAAGTCGCCCACCGAACGGCAAAAGAAAAGCCCGTCGACGCCCGTCGCCCCTTATCTTGGGACCGAGAACGAGCCGAGACATAGCAGAGAGGGGAGCCAGGATGTCCGTCGGTAGAATCTGCGTTCGATCGGTCGTCGTCGCCGAGCCGGACGAGAGCGTGCGCGAGGCCGCCCGCCGCATGCGGAGCGAAGAGGTCGGGACGCTCGTCGTGCTGGACAGCGAGGACCGGCCGGAGGGCATTCTCACCGACCGCGACGTCGTGGTCCGGTGCGTGGCGGAGTACGAGGACCCGGACGCCATGCCCATCTCGGCCGCCATGACCGGCCCGGTCCGGACGATCTCAGAAGAGGCCCCCATCGAGGACGCCCTCTCCCTCATGGCCTCCGGGGGAACGCGGCGCCTGGTGGTCACCGACGACGGGGAGCGCCTGGTGGGCGTGCTGGCGCTGGACGACGTGCTGGACCTCCTGGCGGAGGAGGTCGAGACCATCGGTCGCCTCCTGGGCCGACAGGGTACACCGCCCCATCCCGGGGAGGACATCGGCGACGGGTAGAAAGGCGATCAGATCAGCTGCTCGCTCCGGGCCTGGTAGATCGCCATCGCCAGGGCCCAGGCCACGGATCGGGCCTCGGCCACGACCTCCTTCGGACCGCAGTCGGCCACCACCCGTACGTTGCGCTCCGACACCGGACGGGCGAGCCGGGGGAAGAAAGCGTTGCCGCCCAGCCGTTCCCGAACTTCCCACACGTCCTCGAAGCAGCGCGTGGGACTGAAGCGTTCGGGCGGTCGCCCCTCGAGTCGCCGCACCACGAAGCAGCGCTCGGCCGGCGACCAGTAGGCGGCAGGGTAGGAGTCGGCCTCCTCGGGGTCCTCGACAAGGGACCACCCGAGGACGTCACTGATGAGTGCTTCCTCGATCGATTTCGAATCCGGGGGGTTCATCGGCAGGGCTCCCTGCTCTTCGTCCTGCTCGGGCACCCGGCCCCGCCGCCGGCCGCGGGACGTCGGCTATTCCAGCTTCGGACCCACGAGCTCGGCGAACTTGTTCCGGGCACGGTTCAGCCTCGATTTGACGGTTCCGAGCTTCACACCCGTGATCTCGGAGATTTCCTCGTACGTCTTCCCCTCCATCTCCCGGAGCCGGAATATCTTCCGGTGGTGGTCCGGGAGCTCCTCGATGGTCTCCTCGACGATGTGCCGCAGGTCCCGCTTGCGAGCCATGTCGTCCGGCGAGTAGGACAGGTCCTCCCACTGGAGGGGCCGGTCGTCCTCCTCGCGGTTCTTCGTGATCGTCTGAAAGAGGACGAGCGGGTTCCGCGAGCGGTTGCGGAGCTCGTTCTTCGCCAGGTTGCCGGCGATCGTGTAGATCCAGGTGGAGAACTTCTTGGAGGGGTCGAACCGGTGCAGGTGCCGATACACCCGCACGAACGTGTCCTGGACCAGATCCTCGGCGCGGTCCTGGTCGCCGATCGTCCGGTTGATGAAGTGGAGCAGCCGGTCGTGATAGCGGTCGGTGAGGACCTGGAAGGCCATCTCCTCCCCTTCCAGGTGCCGCTTCACGAGGCCGGCGTCGTCCATCTCCTCGAGCTCGGCGCGGCGCTGCTCGGCCGCCCCGTGCTCCTGCTGCTGGTCCTGCTCTACCTTGACCATCGAGGGTGTGTCCCTGGATGCGAGTGCGCGTCGCCGGCCCGGGGTCGTCCCTCCTGACCGGTCGGGACGCGTCTCTCCCGCGCGTCGATTGTTACCCCGTACGGTGCTGATGTGGTTCACTCCGTCCCGGGGAACATTATGCCTGCAAATGGGACGCCGCGCCACGCGAAAGGGGCGCGGCGCCCTTCGGCGCGCGCCCCCTTCGGCTCCCTGCTCTCTCTCCCCACCCGGCGCTGTCCGCACCGGGGACGGGCAACGTGAACGCTCAGCCGCCCACGTTGGGATTGGAGCGGATCTCGGAAATCGAGATCGGGAAGAAGGTGCCCGGCGTCCTCAGCGCTGCCGAGCCGGACAGCCAGTTGCTCGACGGGGAGTCGAAGCGGTAGTGGTCCGCCAGCCTCCGTACCTGGAGGTAGAGGTTCACCCGCCGCTCGTGCTCCAGCAGCGTCTCCGGGTCGATCTGATCCGGCCCCGTGTAATCGGACAGTCCGTCGAGGCTGCGGACCGCGTTCACGTGGCTCGCGAACTCACCGCTGCCGCCGTCGTCGCCGCCGGCCAGCGCGGCCTCGGCGATGATCAGGTGCATCTCACGCGCCGAGACCACCGTGAACGGGGCGAACTCGGCCGCCGCGATGAATTCCGCGATCGCCGCGCCCACCGCCGGGTCGGGCACGTCGTCGATGGGATCCATGAGGATGATCCCCGCCCCCGGAATCTGCCCTTCGTTCACGATGTCCGTGGGATCCTCCGGATCGACCTCCACGTAGTCCGGGCCGATCTGCAGCTCTCCCCGCTGGTTCACCTGGAAGCCCACGTTGATGAAGCCCGGCACGTTGCCGGTCTGCGGCACCGTGGAGCTGTTGTACGTGAACCGGTACTTCCAGTCCGGAGTCCCCGCGATCATGCCCAGGACGGCCTGCGCGTCGTCCACGGCAGCCTGCACGTCCACCAGCGGATCGGCCGGTGCGCTTCCTGCCGGGTTCAGCTGGTCCCAGACTGCCCTGGCGTGCTGCGCTCTCGCACGCATGGCGAGGAGGCGGACCTCCAGCTCCGTGTCCCCCTCGTCCCTGGCCACCGACAGCCCCTCGGTCAGGTACGTGATGGCCTGATCGTAGACGCTCGACATGTTGTCGGCCCCGATCGGGTTGGCCTCCTCCGTGGGCGAGGACGGCAGCACGAAGTCGTCGTAGACGTCACCGATGATCGTGTAGATGATGCCGCCGTACAGGTACGCGCGTGCCAGGTCCGTCCGGTCCTCCAGGGTGCCCTCGCCGTCGAACGTCGTGACGCGCTCGATGGCGCGGTCGGCCATGAATCGGCCCTGGGCCACCCAGTCGAAGGCGTCGTCGGAAAACTCGTTGTTGGGGTCGTCGAGCCGCCCGAAGTTCATCTGGTTCCAGGCGTCCCGGGATCCGATCCAGGTCAGCTCGTCCGTCGTCACCGAGTACGGCGCCGCGATGACGCTGGCCGCTCGGGACACGGTGGCCTGTGCTCCGTTCACCAGGGCCGGCGCCGAGGCCGGCTCATCCAGCTGGGTCTCCGTGGCGTTGTTCGGGTTGTCGACGTCGAAGGGGTCCTCGCAGGCCGCCGTGCCGAGCACGGCCAGGGCGAGGCCCATGGCCAGCCAGCCCCGTCCCCCGCCCCTCCGGTGGGAGGGACGGCGGGGCGCCGGCCGTCGGCCGTCTCGGGTCTCGTCGTCAGAATACATCGGGATGCTCCTCGGGCTCTGGGGTGTGTCGGCTTCCGTCCGATTCCATCGGTGTCTCATGGCTCCTCCTCAGAACCCGGCGCGGATGCCGAGGGTGAACCGGCGCGGGATCGGGAGCCGCCAGGCCTCCTGCCCCTGCAGGAAGTTGCAGTCGATGGAGTTCTGGCCCGAGAGGGCGCCCGCGTCACAGCGCGAGTTGTTGTTCAGCTCGGGGTCGAGGCCGCGGTACTCGTCGTTGACGAGCAGGGCCAGGTTCCGGGCCCGAAACGTGATCGACAGGTTGTCCAGCGACAGGCTGTTGGCGAACGAGCTCGGCGCGTCGTAGGAGAGCGAGAGCTCACGCCACCGGATGTAGTCCGAATCCCAGATCTGGTTCAGTCCGCTCATCGGCGCCAGCGCCCGGTAGTTGCGGGCCCAGTCGATGGCGGCGTCCAGGCGCTCCTGGGCGGAGCTTGCCGGGTTCCGGAGCGTGGCGTCGATGCGGGCCGTCTCCGGCGTGTTGCGGCCGATGACCGCGTTGGACTGCCGGAACGCGCCGGACAGGTCCTGGTGCTGGAAGTTTCCGGCCTTGTACTCGAAGAGCGTCCGGAGCGAGAAGTGGCGCAGGAAGCCCAGGTCCGCGCCCACCGAGCCGGACCAGTCCGGCGTCGGCTTGCCCAGGTACTGATCCAGGAATCCGGCGGTCCCGCAGTCCACCGGCAGCACCTCGAAGTCGTCGGGGCTCCGCGGCTGGCTGAAGTACGCCAGGGCCTCGGATTCCGTGGGCTGGGTGCACGTGCCGGCCACGTCCAGCGGGATCGGCACGTCCTGGAGCTGGGCGCCGAAGAAGGCGCCGGGAGCGAAGCCCTCGCGGATGAAGTTACGGTTCCGCGGGTAGCTGCCGCCGGACTTGATCGGGGCCGATCCGCCGAGGTCGGTGACCTCTTCCGTCAGGTAGGCGGCATTCCCGAAGACGTTCAGGGTGACGCCGTCGCGGCCGCCGCGCAGCACGTCCGCGTTGACGCTCACGTCCAGGCCCTCGCCCGTCATCTCACCGATGTTGGTGAGCTGGAGGTTGTTGAAGCCGCCCGTGATCGGGAACTGCTTCAGCACCAGCACGTCGTCCACCGTCCGGTTCCAGTAGGTGGCCTCGACGCCCACCCGGTCGCGGAACAGACCCAGTTCCACCCCGCCCTCCCACTCGGTGGAGACCTCGGGCACGAGATCCGGGTTGCCCAGGTTGTCCGGGGCGACTCCCGGGCCCTCGGTGCTCGGCAGCCCCTCGAAGGTCCGCAGCTTGTCGAACGCTCCCGGCTGCAGGCCGGACTGCCCCACGGCGCCCCGGAAGCGGAGCGTCGAGAGGAGCTGGCTGTTCCAGCCCGAGAAGTCGCTCGGAATCACCGAGAAGCTGGCCTTCGGATAGAAGACGGCGTCGAAGGTGGATCCGAAGGCGCTGTTGGCGTCCCAGCGACCGCCGAGGGTCAGGAAGGCGAAGTCGCGGTAGCCCACCTGCTCCTGCACGAAGAGTCCTGCGTTCACGTTCTCCAGGAAGGTCTCGGTGACCACCTGGTTCGCCGCGGCCTCGGCCACGCTGAATCCGGCGGCCGGGAAGATGGAGCCGGTTCCGCCGCGCGTGTCCGTCTCCTTCAGGAAGCCCTGGCCGCCGCCGGTGAAGGAGCTGCTCCAGTCGCCGAACTCAGACTCCCAGCCCCCCCGGAGCTCCAGGGTGAATACGTTGCTCGTGACGGCCGCGATGTCGCGGTCCCCCTGCACGTCGCTGGTGGTGAAGTTGTCGACGTCCCACGCGAAGGGGACGTTCGCCTCTGAGGTCTGGCTCGTGATGTCGGCGCCGACCGTCGCGTTCAGGTTGATGGTGCTGGACGGGCTGTACGTGAGCTGCGAGCTCCCGCCGAAGTGCTCCACGTTCTCGCCGAACGTCCGCTGCATGGCCTCCCGAACCGTGGCGAATGCCGGCGACCCGGTGAGGTTGTCCTCGTTGGCCAGCTTCGGCTGCGAGTGGAAGAGGAGCGGGAAGGGGGCGAAAATGCTGTTCGCGTCCTCCGGCGCCTCCTGGTCCGTCTTCGTGTAGTTGGTCCGCAGCTGGACCCGGATCCTGTCGTTCGGGAAGATGTTCAGGTTGGCCGTGCCGCTGATCCGCTGGTTCTGGTCGCGAGCCTCCCCCAGATCCTCCATCCCGTAGATGCCGTCCAGGTCCTGGACGCGTCCCGAGCCGAAGTAGGTGATGCCGGACGCGCCGCCCGAGACCGAGGCGGAGACCGTGGTCGAACGTCCGGTCTCGTCCGCCATGCCGACGAACTGCTCCTTCCCGAAGTCGTGCACCTCGAAGGGCTCGAGGCTCAGTCCCCAGAACTCGTTGAGCTGGGCCGTCTCATCGGCGTCCACGCCGAAGTCGGAGTGAGGAATGAGGCGGTTCGTGGGCATGAAGGAGAGGCCCTGCTCTGCCTCGAGGGTCCAGCGCGTTCCGCCCTCCCGTCCCGCCTTCGTGAAGATCTGGATGACCCCGTTGGAGGCCTCCGTGCCGTACAGCGTCGTCGCCGCGGCGCCCTTCAGGACCTCGATCCGCTCGATGGAGTTGGGGTCGATGTCGTCGAGACGGGAGCTCGACCCCGTCCCCACGCCGCCGTTCTCCGTTCCCACGTTGCCTCCGAACCCGCCTCCGCTGTTCACGCGGACGCCGTCGATGTACACCAGGGGCTCGTTCGACTGTGAGAGGCTGGAGGTGCCGCGAATCCTGATCTGCTGCCCTTCGCCGGCCAGTCCGCTGGAGGGAGAGATGGAGATGCCCGGCTGACGGCCGGACAGGAGCTCGGAGACGTTCTCGGTCGGCGAGTTCTCGAGCTCGTCCGTGTTGATCGTGGACACCGTGTTCCCGAGCCGCTTCCTGGCGACCCCGCCGGTGCCCGTCCCGGTCACGACGATGTCCTCCAGGCCGACGGCGCTCTCCTCGAGCTCGAAGTCGGCCGTGGCGGCCTGTCCCGTCTGGACGCTCACGGTCTGGCTGGCGTCGCCGTATCCCAGCAGTCGTGCCTGGACGAGTTGCTCTCCCGTGGGCACGCCGGCGATGCGATAGCGCCCGTCGTCGCCGGTGATGGTCCCGAGGCCGGTGCCCTCGATGAACACCTGGACCTGGCCCAGGGGCTCCATCGTGGCGGCGGACGTCACCGTTCCGGTGACGGCCCCCGTCTGCTGCGCCGGAAGGCTGCCCGCCGTGAGCAGCCCGCCCAGCGCCAGAGCGGGAATGGTTCGAAGCAAGGTCCGCAGCTTCATCGCGATCCTCCTTGGAGTGTGACTGGATGCGCCGCTCGACTCCCTGATCGACTCCTCCGCGGGAGTGGCGAGCGGGCCGTGTGGCTGGCGGCTGCCGGAGCCGCGGTCCGTCGTGTCGGCCCGTCCGGTCCTGCCGTTCGTGGGAATAGACGTCACCAGATGACGCGCTGTGTCACGGCACGGAGCGTCTGTCGACGAGCGACGGATGGCCGCGACGAACGGCCCGGATCCCGCGACGAACGCGGAGTGCAAATGGGGAAGACGGCGCCGGCGAACGGACGCCTGCGTAGATCGACGGCTGAGCTGTGTCAGGGACGTGGCCCGTCCGGGCGGAGGTGCCTCTTCAGAGCCCCTCGCCCAGGGCCTCCTCCAGGCGCTGGCGGCCGGAGCGGCTGAGGCTGTGCTCGGTGCCGTCCGTCAGGACGACATGATGTCCTCCGCGCTCGTCGAAGCGCACGGCGTCGATCCGGTCCAGGCGCACGATGGCGGATCGGTGGATGCGGACGAACTCCGAGGGGTCCAGCCGCTTCGCCAGGCGGTACATGGTTTCCCGGTGGAGGTGCGACCGGTCCCCCACGTGCAGGCGGACGTAGTCGCCGGCCGCCTCGATCCAGTCGACCCGGTCCACCTCCACGAACTGGACCTTCGAGGCGGACCGCACCATGATCCGCTTCAGGTGGCTCCCCCCTTCCTCGCCCTCCCCGCGTCCGACCGGTGTCTCCTCTTCGGCCGCGGCATCGGGGCGGGAGGCCTCGGAACGGCTGCCCTCGATCTCGTTCAGCAGCCGCGACATCTGCTCCCGGATGTCCTTCATCTCCACCTCCCGGAGCCGCCCCTTGGCCCGCGCCAGTGCCTGCCCGAACCGTTCGTCGCTGAACGGCTTCAGCAGATAGTCCACGGCGTGGAGCTCGAAGGCCTGCATGGCGTAACGGTCGTACGCCGTGGCGAACACGACGAGAGGCATCCGCTCCTCGTCCACCTCCTCGAGAACGCTGAAGCCGTCCCGCTCACCGAGCTGGATGTCCAGGAAGAGGAGGTCCGGCTCCTCGCTGTGCACCGCCTCCACCGCCTCCTCGGCGCTGGCAGCCTCGGCCACGACTTCGACCTGTGGATCTTCCTCGAGGAGCAGCCGCACGCCGCGCCGCGCGGCTGCCTCGTCGTCGACGATCAGGGCGCGTACCTCAGTCGACATGGATTCTCTCCCGATCATGGAGCCTCACCGTCTCACCGGTGTGCGCCGCGAACGGCGCGTCGTCCGAATCCCGAGCTGCCGACCACCGCCACTCCTGCCCTCACCCGGTCCCGGAGCCCTAACAATGCCCTACGAGTACACGGTCATCGAGGTTTCGAGCCGGACGACGAGTCCGGCACCTGCGGCGGCGAACCGGCCCGCAGCCACGCCGAACGCCGACGATCGCCCCCGCTGCTCGGGCCGCGGACGGAGGGGGACGGCCTCCTCCCGTCGTCCGCCCTGCTTTCGGCGTCCGCCGTCGCGCCACATCCTACACCCGACCGGTCGGGGGTGAGCCCGTCAGCGTCGTCCGTACCGGGGCGCCCTCCCGTGTCCCATCCGTCCTCCAGCCGCTCCACGGACGTCTCCGGAGACACCATGGCATCGTCGCGCCCGCTTTCGGCCCTCGCCGTCTTCCTCTTTCCCTTCCTGTTCGGCACCGGCGGAGCGTCGAGTCCGGCCCGTGTCGCGGCCGGGAGCGTTCCCGATACCGTCCCCGACGACGCCGCGCCCACGGTCCGGGTGGAGGAGTACGGACAGTGGGAGGAGCTCGGCCGCGCGACTCTCTCGCCGGACGGCCGATGGGTGACCGTTCCGATTCGGAAGAACAACGACGAGGACGAGCTCCGAATCCGGCGGCTGGAGAGCGATTCCCTGATCACCGTCCCCTACGGCGGGAGTCCCTCCTTCTCGGCCGACGGCCGGTGGCTCGCCTACACCATCGGGGTCTCCGAGGAGCGGCGTGAGAAGCTCCGCGAGGCGGACCGGCCCGTGCGGACGAAGCTCGGCCTCCTCGACCTCCGGACCGGCGACACCGCCGTGGTCCCGGAGGTCTCTTCCTTCGAGTTCAGCGACGCGGGCCGCTTCCTGGCCATGCGCCGCTATCCACCCCGGGAGCGGGCAGAGGGACATCGCGGGGCCGACCTCCTGCTGCGGGACCTGACCGACGACGTGGACACGAACTTCGGGAACGTGGCCTCCTTCGAATGGCAGGACGACGGCACCCTCCTGGCCATGGTCGTCGACGCGGCCGAACCCACCGGCAACGGGGTTCGGGTCTACGCCCCCCGCACCGGCCGGCTGCGGACCCTCGCCTCCCGCTCCGCCGAGTTCACGGGGCTCGCCTGGCGCCCGTCGGACGATGACCTGGCCGCCCTCCGGCGCCGCGGGGACGACGCCTGGGCCGACAGCGCCCACGTGATCCTGGCCTGGCGCGGGCTGGAGGAGGCGAACCCCCGGCCGCTCACCTTCGACCCGGGAACGGTGGAGTCCTTCCCGGACACCCTCCGCGTCGTGGAGCACCGCGACCTGCGCTGGTCGGACGACGGCGACCGCCTCTTCTTCGGCACTCAGGTCCGGGAGCCCTCGGGAGCATCCCCGGACACGGCGCCCGCCGACTCCGCCGCCGATTCCGCCTCCGGCGTGGAGGAGCTGCCGCCGGCCGACGTGCTGGTATGGCACTCCAGCGACGTGGAGATCATCCCGCTGCAGGAGGTCCGTGCCGAGCGGGACCGTCGTGACAACTACCTGGCCGCCTGGCACGTGGGCCGGGAGGGCTGGACGCGGCTCGGAACCGGGCTCACGGAGGACGTGCAGGTCCTCGAGGGCGGCGACCGGGCCGTGGGCTTCGACCGCACGCCGTACCGCCGGGAGCGCATGTTCGGCCCCGTCTACCGGGACATCTATCTGATCGACGTGGAGAGCGGCGAGCGCACGCGCGTGGCCGAGCGGGTGCAGTACTGGTTCGGCGGCAGCCCGGGCGGCCGCTACCTCCTGTGGCTCGAGGACGACCACTACCGGGCCCACGACGTCCGGACCGGGGAGACCGCCAACCTCACCTCTGAGCTCCCCGTGCCGGTGGTCGACGTGGACGACGACCACACCGTCGAGCAGAAGCCTCCCTTCGGCGTGGCCGGATGGACGCAGGGGGACGGCTCGGTGCTGATCTACGACGAGTACGACACGTGGCGGATCCGCCCCGACGGCTCCGGGGCGACGCGCCTCACCGCCGGACGGGCGGATTCCATCCGGCACCGCTACGTCGACCTGGAGGACGAGGAGCCGGGCGAAGCCGACTTCATCGACCCCTCGGCGCCGGCGTACTGGGACCTCTACGACGAGTGGACGGAGGAGCACGGCTACGGGCGGGCGCAGGACCTGGGGGCCGAGCCCGATCGGCTGGTCTGGAGGCAGAAGACGGTCTCCGGCCTGGTGAAGGCCGACTCGGCCGACGTCTTCCTCCACCGGATCTCGGACTTCGAGGACTCGCCCGACTACTTCCGCTCCGGCCCCCGGCTGGCCGACGCGGTGCAGGTGACGGAGACCAATCCCTTCCAGTCGGAGTACGCGTGGGGCCGATCGGAGCTGGTGAGCTTCGAGAACGCTCGCGGCGAGCGCCTCCAGGGGGCGCTCTTCTACCCGGCGAACTACGACCCGGAGAAGAGCTATCCGATGATCACCTACATCTACGAGATCGTCTCGCCGGCCGTCCGCGGCTACCAGGTCCCCTCCCGTCAGCACCCGTACAACCGGACGACGTTCACGCAGGAGGGATACTTCGTCTTCATGCCGGACATCACGTATCGGGCCCGGCAGCCCGGCCGGTCCGCCGTGGACGCCATCGTGCCCGCCGTCCGCCGCGTGCTCGACGTGGTGCCCGCCGTGGACTCGTCCCGGCTGGGCCTCGTGGGGCACTCCTGGGGCGGCTACCAGACCGCGTTCACGGTGACCCGGACGGACCTGTTCCGGTCCGCCGTGGCCGGCGCGCCGCTGACCAACATGGTCAGCATGTACAACTCCATCTACTGGAGGACCGGCGGCACCGACGCGCGGATCTTCGAGATCGCCCAGGGGCGGATGGAGGTTCCGCCGTGGGAGGACATGGACGCCTACGTCGCCAACTCCCCCCTGCACCACGTGGAGTCCATGGAGACGCCGCTCCTGATGGCCCAGGGCACCGACGACGGAGCCGTGGAGTTCAACCAGGGGGTCGAGTTCTTCAACGCCGCCCGCCGCGCCGGCAAGGAGCTGGTCTTCCTGGTCTACGATGGCGAGAACCACGGTCTCAGCCGGGAGGAGAAGAACGCCGCGGACTACAGGGACCGGGTCCTGACGTGGTTCGACCACTACCTCGAGGGCGAGCCGGCCCCCGCGTGGATCTCCCGGGGCGTGCCCTACCTCGAGCAGATCGAGGAGAGAGAGGAGGAGGCCGGGGGCGGTCGCTGAGGTCCGGCCGGGTCCGGCTGGCTACGGCCGTGCCGCCCTGCCCTGGCGATCGAGGAGCCGCTCCACCTGCGCCACCACGGCGTCCAGCGCCACGGTGTTGAAGCCGCCCTCGGGAATGATGAGGTCCGCGTACCGCTTGCTGGGCTCGACGAACTCCAGGTGCATCGGCCGAACGTCGTCCAGGTACTGCTCCACCACCGAGTCCAGCGTCCGGTCGCGCTCCGAGATGTCACGCCGCAGCCGGCGGATGAAGCGCAGGTCGGCGTCCGTGTCGACGTAGAGCTTCACGTCCATCTGTCGCCGGAGCGATTCCTCGGCCAGGACGAGGATGCCCTCCACGAGCACCACGGGCCGGGGACGGAGGGTGCGCGTCTCCTCCTTCCGAACGTGCCGGGTGAAGTCGTAGACCGGCACCTCCACCGCACGCCCCTGCTGCATGGCCTTCAGGTGCTCGACCAGCAGCTCCGTCTCCAGGGCGTCCGGGTGGTCGAAGTTGACCTCGGCGCGCTCTTCCGGCGGAAGATGGGAGCGGTCCCGGTAGTAGGAGTCGTGCTGGAGATAGGCGATGCGATCCCGTCCCACCCGGTCCAGGATGGCCTCCGAGACCGTGGTCTTGCCCGAGCCGGTGCCGCCGGCGACTCCGATGATCACCGCTTCCGGTGCCCGTCGTCGCCGTCGTCCTCGTCCCGGCCCTTGCGCTCGAGGAGCCGGCGGTACTTGCGGGCCTGGGCGGAGTCCAGGACCCCCTCGATCCGCTGCCGCGCCGAGTCCACCAGTGCGTCGTAGCGAGGTCGCACCTCGCGCCGAAGCTCCTTCATGCTCTCCCGGTAGTGCTCCAGGATCGTGTCGATCCTGGCCTTCTGCCGCCCGCTGAGGCCGAGCTCCTCCGAGAAGCGCTCGATCACCGTGTCCTCGTCGTCGTCCCTGTCATCGTGATCCGATCGTCCCTCGCGGTCTCCCCCGTCGCCTCCGGGGCCGCCGGCCTCCCCCGCGGACGGAGCCGGGCGGAGCCACAGTCGATCCGCGGCCACTCCTCCGGCCACTCCGGCGGCGAAGGTCGCGGTGAGCAGCAGAGCCACGATGACCTGCGAGCGTCGCACGGGAGTCGTTTCGCTCAGCGCTCGTAGACGACGCTCTGGAGCACCCGATCGGTGCTGGGCTCCGGACGGTTCACCAGGATCCCCGGGAGCGCCCCGGCGGAGTCCGGATCCACCAGGCGTTCGGCAGCGATGGGCTCGGTGGCCGGTGGCTCCGGCGCGCCACGGACGGCGGCCCAGCCGAAGGCCAGCGTCACGGCCGCGGCCAGCGGCAGGATCCTCCGGGTCCACTCCGACGCCACATCCAGGACAGCCTGCCGCTCCCGACGCCCGAGCTCGTCCCGGGCCTCCGCGACGATCCCCGCCCGCAGACGCCGCCGACGGGGGCGCTCGGGACGCAGCGGACGGAGCCAGCTCGGCCAGGCGTCCGTTCGGTCCTCACCCATCGAGGACCTCCGCACCGAGTGCCCGACGGAGCTTCTTCCGCCCGTGATGCAGGTGGGCGCGCGACGTCCCCGGGCTGATGCCCAGGATCTTCCCGATCTCGGAATGCGAGTATCCCTGGATGTCGTAGAGGAGGACCGCGCTCCTCTGCCGCTCGGGCAGGTCGCCCAGCGCATCCAGCACGCGAGCCCGATCCAGGCGGCGCAGCGCTTCCTCCTCGGGGTCGGCTCCTCCCGCCGTCCCCCGTGGAATGGAGTTCTCCGGCTGCCGGCTCTCCCGTCGCCGCGCGTTGTAGCACACCGACCTCAGTACCCGGAAGAACCAGGGGCCGAACGGACTGCCCGGCTCCAGATCGTCGATTCGGTCGAGGGCGCGGAGGAACGCATTCTGGACAGCGTCTTCGGCGGCGTGTGACCGGTGGAGGATCCCCACCGCCACCGCGTAGGCCTCCTCCAGGTATCGATCCACCAGACGGCCGAAGGCCCGGCGGTTCCCCTCCTGCACCGACAGCACCAGGCGCGCCTCGTCCTCGGGGACACCGTCCCCCCCGGACGTCTCACCCCCGTCCGGGGTTTCGGACTCGGCCCCGGCGGGCAACGCCTCCAGCTTCCTGGCCAGGTTGTCGCTCGCCACGCTCGTCTCCGGCAGGGATCGGGTTCGCACCGCCGGCTCCACTCCGGCTCGAGGCCGGGGAGCGGCGGCGTGCTCGGTCGGCCGCCGACAACGTAACCCGACCTCCGCTCCAATCGGACCCCCCGGTGTACGAGCCGGAGCCCGGCAGCGGGCGGAACGAACTCACGGAACGAAGAGGGCTGATTACGTACGTTATTGTGGTGACATGAAGACGCTACCGCCGGAGCAGACGGCCCACAGCCGCTTCCGACGGGGCAACCGGCGCCGGTGGCTCCTCGCACTGGCGATCTCGGTGGCCCTGCACGCCGTACTGTTCTTCGCGCTCCCGGTGATCCCCGCCTCCCGACAGCGCAGCCCGACGCCGGAGCTGCAGGTCGTGAGTCTCCCCAGCGGGGTCGTCCAGGCGCCGCCGCGGGTGGTCATCCCGGATCCCGTCGTACCGGTTCCGTCGCCGAGCCCGCCGCAGCCCGATCCGCCGAACGAGGACCCGGGCTCGATTCCCCCTCCGCAGGTGATCCCCCACGACGTACCGCCGCGCCTCACGAACCGGCGTGAGGTCGAGAAGACGCTCCTGGACCTCTATCCCGGCAGCCTGGAGGTCATGAAGGTGGGAGGTGCCGTCACCCTGTGGCTGTACGTGGACGTGGACGGACGGGTGATACGCGTCGTGGTACGGGAGCCGAGCCAGTTCCAGGCGTTCAACCGGGCAGCCCGGGCCGTGGCCCGGGCCATGCAATTCAGTCCGGCGGAACAGGCCGGCGAGCCGGTGCCCGTCTGGGTCCAGCAGCGGATCCGCTTCCAGACCCGCGACACCACCGGCGAGGGGACGGCGAGAGAAACAGCAGGCGACGGATCCACGTAGTGACTCACGGGGAGCACCGTTCTCGGCCCGTGGCGCCCCCCGGACGACACGGAATCCTCATGCGCGAGAAGGAGTCCAGCGACATGGCCTCAGCCCGCACGGCACGAGATCGACCCGCGAAACGACGCCTGGTGCGCTCGACGAACGAGCGCTGGATCGCCGGAGTCTGCGGCGGACTCGGCCACTACCTCGGCATATCGGCCGGCGGCGCCCGGGTCCTGTGGATCGTCCTCAGCCTCTTTCCGGGCCCCATGTGGCTGCTGTACGTCGCCCTGTGGATCTTCCTCCCGGAGGAGCCGACGTGACGACCGGCCTTCGTCTTCCTTACCTTGAGCGTCCGGCCGGACCGTCGCCTCTGAGCGCGCCCGAGCGCCGGGCCCTCGTACCACCGCAAGAACGGAGGTCAGGATGAACGGACGAACCGCCCTCGCGCTGACCGCAGCCTCTCTCCTCCTGGTAGCGGCCGGCCCCGCCCCGGCCCCGGCTCAGGAGTCCCCCGCCTGCGCCTTCCAGGCCTCGGGCGAGGAGCTCATGAACCGGGCGAGCCCGCCGGATTCGGCCACCGTGCAGCTCGGTGGCCAGGTCGCGAAGATCTGCTACAGCAGCCCCAGGGCCCGGGGGCGCGAGATCATGGGCGAGCTGGTGCCCTACGGTCAGCCGTGGCGGCTGGGCGCCAACGAGCCCACCACCCTGCACGTCACCTTTCCCGCCGAGATCGGGGGAGTCCGGGTCGATCCGGGATCGTATGCCCTCTATGCCGTGCCCGGAGAGGACCAGTGGGAGATCGTCGTCAACGGGGCCACCGGCCGGTGGGGGATCCCCATCGACGAGAGCGTCCGGTCCGAGGACATCGGCACCGTGACCGTCTCACCGTCGGAGACCGGGAGCCCGGTCGCGAACCTGACCCTCTCCTTCGAACCCCGGGGCGAGAACGAGGCCCACCTGGTCATCGAGTGGGAGCGGACCCGTCTCCGCGTGCCGGTCCGCAGGGTCGACTCGTAGGAGAGCGGCGGCGCCTCCTGCCGCGGCGGAGGAGGCTCCGTCGGGGGGGCGCCGGCTGATCCGGTCGCGGACCTGCTCCTCCAGCGGACCCGCCTCCCGGGCGATCTCGAGCGTGGGCCCCAGCCAGCCCAGTCCGGCCAGGAAGACGCCCAGGATCGCGGAGGCGGCGAGCAGCCGCTTCCGGTTCACCGGCTCGCGGCTCTCCCACCGGAAGAGCCAGGCACTCAGACCGCCTCCGACGAGCCCCGTGCACAGGAGGATCGACAGCGGCGCCCCCAGCGCCGTCCACGATTCTCCGCGCACCATGACGGCCTGCAGCGCCTCCACCAGGTAGGTGGCGGGCACGAACCGCCCCACCTCCTGCACCCACCCGGGAAGCATGGCGAAGGGGACCGCCGCCCCCGAGACGAAGATCAGCGGGAAGAAGATGGCGTTGGTCACGGCCGGCGCCGTCCGCATCGACGAGGTGAGGCTTCCCAGGATCAGCCCCAGGGGCACGAAGGCCACGGCCCCCGCCAGCAGCACCGCCAGCAGCTGGAGAACGCCTCCCGCCACGCTGACTCGGAACGCCGCGAAGGCCGTACCCGCGAGCAGCAAGAGCGCAGCGGCCAGCACCACCACCGACGCACCCGCGTTGGCCGTCACCACGGTTTCCGCCCCCACGGGCGTCGTCCGATACCGGCGCAGCACCTCCTTTTCCCGGTCGGCGATCAGGCGGTAGGAGACCCCGGCGAAGCTGATGGCCACGATGGTGAGCGTGAACAGCCCCGGCATCAGGTAGGTCACCGCGTCCGGGCGGCCGTCGGCCAGTCCCACGGCGAACGCGAAGAGGAAGAAGAGGGGGAAGGCGAAGTTCCAGAAGAGCGACGTCTTCGAGCGGAACGCGTCCAGCAGATACGCGCGGGTGAGGGCGGCGAGTCCCCGGGGCAGGATCCCGTTCCTCATCCCGTCCTGCCCCGGTCGTCACCGGCAGCGGTCATCGCCGCGGCCTCCCCCGGCCCCTCGCTCTCCCGGGGAACGTCCGGCTGGGGCACCGCATCTCCCCCGTCCATGAGCTCCAGATAGACGTCCTCCAGGCTCGGACGCTTCACGCGCAGGTCCTCCAGCTCCAGCTCCTGATCGCGCAGCATCGTGCCGAGCACCTCGATGGCCCGGGCGGGCGTCCGCGTCCTGAAGCACCGGTAGTCCCCCTCCGAGCCGTCCTCCACGGCTCCGGCCTCCATCAGCGGCGCCGGGTCCATCTCGCCGTTCACCTGCACCCAGATCCGGGACTCGCCCCGCGCTCCCTTCACCAGCTCCAGGGGAGAGCCGTCGGCCACCAGCTCCCCGCTCCGGAGCATCAGGATCCTGTCGCACAGCTTCTCCGCCTCCTCGGTGTAGTGCGTCGTGAGGAGGATCGTCCGACCGTCTCCCTGCAGCCCTCGGATCAGCACGTGCAGGGAGCGCCTCGCCGACGGGTCCAGACCGGCGGTGGGCTCGTCCAGGATGAGGAGCTCGGGCCGTCCCACCAGGGCCGTGGCCAGGGCCAGGCGCTGACGCTGTCCCCCCGACAGCTCCCCGGGCCGGGCCCCGACCTTCTCCCGCAGACCCACGGTCTCCAGGAGCTCCTCGCGGGGCGCCGGATCGCGGTAGAAGGAGCGGAAGAGCTCCAGGATCTCGTTCACGGACAGGGTGTCCGGAAAGCTGGTCCGCTGGAGCTGCACTCCGATCCGCTCGCGCAGCGCGGCCGAGCCGTCGCCCGGATCGGCGCCGAACACCGATACGCGTCCGGCGGAGGGAGCGCGGAGCCCCTCGAGGATCTCGACCAGCGTGGTCTTCCCGGCGCCGTTCGGCCCCAGCAGTCCCACGACGGATCCCGCCTCGATCGTGAGGTCGATGCCCTTCAGCGCCGTGACGTCCCCGTACCGCTTCCCGAGGCCGCGGGTCTCGATGACGGCGGTCACGAGGAGCTCGCCCCGCCACGCCCCCCGGAGCGGTGCACGCCGGAGGTCAGAATCCCGTGTTGATCGCGAACTGGAAGTGGCCGCCCTTCTCCGGTCGGTCGAACGGATAGACCCAGTGGACCTCGCCCAGCGCGAAGCCGAACAGGTTCACCCGGAGCCCGGCCCCGGCCGACGTCAGAAGCTCCCGGTCGCCGCCGAAGAAGAAGGCCTGTTCGTTGGTGCCCGTGCCCTCCTGGTTCGACGACCAGGCGACCCCGGCGTCGAAGAACCCGATGAGGTCGATGGGCGGCACGTTGCCCACCTTCGACAGCGCTCCCAGCGGGCCCAGCAGGGGCAGGCGGGCCTCCACGTTCCCCACCCCGAGGCGCGTCCCGAACAGCTCACTGAAGACGTCCAGCTCCTCGCACTGCTCGATGGGCACGCGGGGATCGCAGACCCCCACGTCGAACGAGCCGGAGGAGTACCCGCGGATGAGCTGCGAGTACCCGAGAAAGAGGCGACTCAGGCGCTCGTCCCGGGCGTCGTTGCCCCAGCGGCCGAAGTGCATGAGCCGACCGGCCAGCGTGAGCGGATCGAAGGGCATCACGTAGCGTCGGTAATCGGCCCGCGCCGACAGGTAGTTCAGCGTCCCGACGTTGGGCGTCGCCTCGATCCGGTACCGCTGGCCCATGATCGGTCCCGTCGGGCCCGGCAGAGAGTTGTCGTAGACCAGGGCTGCCGAGGCCACGGCCTCGTTCAGGGTTCCCGGCTCACACAGGTTCCGGCGGAAGCTCAGGCTGTCGCCGCAGGGGGGCGCCGCGAAGGTGGAGTCGGAGATGCGCCGGGCGGTCTGCAGGTCGAACACCTGCTGGTCCGTCTCCAGCTCGAAGTCGATCTGGTTGAAGCCGGCGCTGAACTCGACCCGCTGTACCTGGCTGAACGGATACCGGATGAGCCCCACGGCCTGCCGGTTGATCTGCCAGAACGTGATGGTCTCCCGGATGAAGTTGTCGGCTCGCCCGTCGCCGTCCGTGTCGATGCCTCCCTGCCGGAAGCCCTGCGTGATGTCCGGAATCTGGCCGGCGGCCACACCCCAGTTGGTCCGGTGCTTCTGGTTTACGTACTGGCCCAGCGCACCGATGCCGTTCAGCACGTTTCCGTCCTGGATCTGCAGCTGCAGCTGGGTGCTCAGGGAGTGGTAGCCCAGCATGTCGCTGAAGAAGAGCGAGGCGCCTCCCCCGATGAACGAGCCGTACGAGCTGATGGAGGCCCCGAGGCTCGGCTGTGAGATGTAGTCCAGCGAGAGGCTCGGATTGTAGTCGCGGCGGG
>CANPVF010000038.1 GCA_947581645.1 Candidatus Caribbeanibacter nitroreducens
CCGGTCTCCCGGGCCGGACGCGCCCGACAGCACGGTGTCCGGGCATTCCTCCCGGAGAAGCGCCCCCGATCGGCTCCCCCGAGAGCTGGCGGGGGCGCTCCTGTTTCTCGAGGACGGACGGTGCCATGACCGACACGACGGCAAGCGAGAGCGAGGAGAGGGAGGCCCTGCTGGAGCGTCTCCGCGGAGACGGCGCGCGGGTGGAGGAGGACTCCGCTCCCCCGGTGGCCCGCTCCTTCGGAGACCCGGAGGGGGAGTACGACGCCCTCACCGGAGCGGCGGCCGTGGTGGACGACACCGACCGCGCCCTGATCCGGGTCACGGCGGGCCGGAAGGAGGGGCGGGCCCACGAGACCCTCTCCGGCCTCCTGACGAACCACTTCGAGGCCACGCCGCCGGACTCCGCGGTCTACTCGTTCCTGCTCACCGCCAGGGGCGGACCCGTGGCCGAGCTGCGGGCGATCCGGCGCCAGACGGAGGACTGGCTCGACCTGCCGGCCCCCTGCGTGGAGGGGACGCTGGAGCACTTCGGGAAATACCTGCCCCCGCTCTTCGCCGAGTACCGGGTGGACCCGTCCCTGGGCCGCCTGGGACTGGTGGGGCCCCGGGCCGACGAGGCGCTCCGCTCCGCCGCGCCCGACGTGGAGCCCGGGGAGCTCGGTCCCCTGGAGGGCACCCTCGCCACGGTGGCCGGCACGGAGGTGCTGGTCCTGCGGCGCGACGCCGTCGACGACCCCGGCGCCGACCTGTACGTGCCCATGGACCGGGCCGCCGCGCTCTGGGAGCGGCTGACGGCCGCCGCCCGGGAGGTGGGCGGCGGTCCCGCGGGCCGGGCGGCCCGGGAGGTGCGCCGGGTGGAGCTCGGGATTCCCGCCTACGGCAGTGAGATCGACGAGGGGACGCTGCCGCAGGAGACGGGACAGACCGACCGGGCGGTCAGCTTCGAGAAGGGCTGCTACACGGGGCAGGAGGTGGTCGTGCGGATCGAGCACCGGGGCCAGGTGAACCGCCATCTCCGGGGGCTGGAGCTCACCGGACACGGCGGGGAGCTGCCGGAGCCCGGAACGCCCCTCCACGACGGCGAGCGGGAGCGGGGAACCGTGACCACGGCGGTCCGCTCCCCCCGGCGCGGGCCCATCGCCCTGGGCTACGTCCGGCGCGAGGTGGAGCCCGGGGACCGGCTCTCCCTGGAGCCGGGCGGCGAGCCGACGTGCCGCGTCCTCCGGCTCCCCTTCGGCGACTGAGCCCGCCCGAACCCGCCCCGCGTCGCTTTGTGGTAGAGTAAAGCGACCGCCTCTCCGGGCTCGTCGGCGGCGATGGGGGCGGCTCCGGGTTTGAACTCCCCGACCGCGGGGGGTACCTTGCCGTCGCCGTGTCTACCCTTAGCGCCACGCAGCTTCGCGAGCTGTACCGGTATCTGTACCTGACCCGCGCGCTGGAGGAGCGCTTCGAGAACCTCTTCAAGCAGGGTCAGATCGTCGGGGGCCTGTACCGCAGCCTGGGCCAGGAGGCGACGGCCGTGGGCTCCGCCTACGCCCTGGGCGAGGAGGACTGGGTGGCCCCGTCGATCCGGGACCTGGGCGCCATCCTGGTCCGCGGCGTGGAGCCGCGGCTCATGCTCCGGCAGTACATGGCCCGGGACAACCCCATGACCGGGGGACGCGACAACACCACCCACTTCACGGTGCCCGAGCTCGGCATCCTGGGCCCCATCAGTCCCCTGGGCACCCAGATCTCGGTGCTCAACGGCGTCGCCCTGGCCTTCCGGGTGCGGAGCGAGGACCGCGTGTGCCTGGCCTACCAGGGGGACGGCGCCAGCCGCACCGGTGCCCACCACGAGGGGATGAACTTCGCCGCCGTCCAGGACCTCCCCATGGTGGCCGTCCTGGAGCACAACCGCTGGGCCTTCTCCACGCCCAGCGACGCCGAGGCGGCCGTGGAGGACTGGACCGACGTGGCCGCGGCCTACGACGTCCCGGTGGAGCAGGTCGACGGCAACCACGTGCTCGAGGTCTACGACGCCACGCGCCGGGCGGTGGGGCGCGCCCGGGACGGGGGAGGCATGCAGCTCGTCGTCGCCGAGACCTACCGCATGCTCGGCCACGCCCAGCACGACGACCAGGAGTACGTCCCGGGGGAGGAGCTGGAGGCGTGGCGCGAGCGCGATCCCCTGGACCGCTACGAGGCCTACCTGGACGAGACCGGCGTGGCCGACGGGGAGCGCCGCCGGGAGATCCGCGACGACGTGGAGGCCGGGCTGGACGAGGCCGTGCAGGAGGCCCTGGACACGCCGCGGCCGGAGCCGAGCGACGCCGGCTCCCGGGTGTGGGCCGACGAGGACGGTCCACGGGTGCCCTGGACGCGCCGCTCGCCGGTGGGCTACGACGACGCCCCGGCGGACGTCCCGCCGGCGGCCCGCGAGACGGGAGGGGAGGAGACATGACCGAGGGGACCGGGAGCGGCGACGGCTCGTCGACGGAGGGCGAGCAGGTGACCTACCTGGAGGCCATCCGGCAGGCGCTGTGGGAGGAGATGAAGACCGACGACCGGGTCTTCATCCTCGGCGAGGACGTGGGCAACTACGGCGGCGCGTTCAAGATCACCGAGGGCTTCCTGGAGGAGTTCGGCGACGATCGGATCATCGACACCCCCATCAGCGAGTCCGCCATCGTGGGCGCGGCCATCGGCGCCGCCCAGATGGGGCTCCGTCCGGTGGCGGAGATGCAGTTCATCGACTTCATCGCCCCGGCCTTCGACATGCTCGTCAACTTCGCCGCCAAGGTCCGGTACCGGACCGGCGAGGGCGCCGGGCTCGTGGTGCGGGGGCCGTGCGGCGCCGGGGCGCGCTCCGGGCCGTTCCACTCCCAGAACGTGGAGTCCTACTTCGCCAACGTGGCGGGCCTCAAGATGGTGGCCCCGGCCACCGTGCGCGACGCGAAGGGGCTGCTGCGCTCGGCCATCCGCGACCCCGACCCGGTGCTCTACTTCGAGCACAAGCACCTCTACCGGAGGATCAAGGGGGAGCTGCCGACGGGAGAGGAGGTGGAGGTCCCGCTGGGCGAGGCGCGGACCCACCGGGAGGGGTCGGACCTCACGGTGATCACCTACGGCTCCATGGTCCACAAGGCCGCCGAGGCCGCCGACCGGCTGGCGGAGGAGGACGGCGTCGAGCTGGAGGTCCTGGACCTCCGCACCCTCCGTCCGCTGGACGCCGGGGCCATGGTGGAGAGCGTGAAGCGGACGAACCGGGCCCTCGTGGCCCACGAGGCCCCCGGGTTCGGCGGCTTCGCCGGGGAGATCACGGCGCAGCTGAACGAGGAGGCGTTCGAGTGGCTGGACGCCCCGGTGCGGAGGGTGACGGCCATCGACACCCCGGTGCCCTACTCGCCCCCGCTCGAGGACTATCATCTGCCCCAGGTCGAGGACCTGGCGACCGCGGCCCGATGGTTGCTGTCCTACTGACCCGGCGGCCGGAAATCGCGCCGGCTCCGCGGCCTCCCGGGCAGGTCCGCCCGGCGCGGAGAGGACCGGGGCCGTACCGCGGTCCCCGACATCCCGTTCGGGCCTGAAGTCTCAGGAACATCCAAGGAAGACCACCATGTCCAAAGTCGACGTCATCATGCCCCAGATGGGCGAGTCGATCGCCGAGGGGACTCTCACGAAGTGGCTCAAGCAGCCCGGCGACGAGGTCGAGCGCGACGAGGACCTCTTCGAGATCTCCACGGACAAGGTCGACGCCGACATCCCCGCCCCGGAATCCGGGGTCCTGGACGAGATCCTGGTCGAGGAGGGGGAGACCGTGGAGGTGGACACGGTGGTGGCCCGCATCGAGACGGAGGCCGGCGCGGCCGAGGCCGAGGAGCCGGAGCCGTCCGACGGGGAGGAAGAGGAAACAGCCGAGGAGCCGGAGGCCGCCGAAGAGCCGGCCGGCGCCGCCGAGGAGGAAGGGGACGCCGCGGAGACGGAGACCGCGGCCGGCGAGGAGGAGCCCGAGGTGCTCTCCCGCGAGGAGCGCCTCCAGACGCGGTCCACGCCGCTGGTGCGTAAGATCGCCGCCGAGCACGACGTGGACATCGCCGAGGTCGAGGGCTCCGGCATCGCCGGGCGCGTGACCCGCGACGACATCATGGCCTACATCGAGGAGCGGGAGGAGGCCCCGGCCCGGGAGCCCGCGGCCGAGGAGGAGCGCCCCGCCGCCGAGCCCGTGGAGCCGGGCAAGATGCGGGTGCCGATCCACGGCGCCACCCTCGACATCGACCTCCCCGACGTCCCGATCCGGGAGGGGGACGAGGTCGAGGAGATGAGTCGCGGCCGGATCCGCACCATGGAGCACATGCTCATGTCGAAGCGGGTCTCGGCCCACGTCACCACGGTGACGGAGATCGACTTCGAGCGGGTGGTGCGGCTCCGGAAGAAGCTGAAGCCCGAGTTCGCGGAGCGGGGCGTCAAGCTCACCTACGGCCCGTTCATCATGAAGGCCGTGGTGGAGGCCCTGAAGGAGTACCCGCGGCTCAACGCCTCCGTCGACGGCACCCGGATCGTGAAGCACCGGGACATCAACCTGGGCATCGCGGTGGCCATCAACGACGGGCAGGACCTGGTCGTCCCGGTCCTCAAGAACGCGGACCGGCTGAGCCTGATGGGCCTGGCCCAGGAGGCGAACGAGCTGGCCGAGAAGGCGCGCAACCGGGACCTGGACTTCGACGACATCCAGGGCGGCACCTTCACGATCACCAACGTGGGTGTCTTCGGGAACCTCTTCGGGACGCCCATCATCAACCAGCCGCAGGTGGCGATCCTCGGCACCGGTGTGATCGAGAAGCGCCCGATCGTGACCCAGGACGACATGGGCAACGACACGGTCTCGATCCGGCACATGTCCTACTTCGGCATGAGCTACGACCACCGGATCGTCGACGGCGCCCTGGCCGCCTTCTTCCTGAACAAGGTCACCGACGTCCTCGAGAACTTCCCGGAGGACGCGATCTGACGGAGTGGTGAACCTCCGAGCCGACGACGCCGCGGTGGCCCTCAGGGAGTGGGCGGTCACCTGCGATGCGCTGGCGCGGGGCGAGCAGATCCTCCTGCTGCGCGCCGACCCCCTCGAGACCGACGGCGCGGGGCCGGCCTCGCTCCCGCGCGAGGCCTTCTGGCTGTATCCCACCCTGGAGGGTCAGTCCGCCTCCCGGGTGGCCGACCCGTACCGCGACCGCATGCGGGCCCTGGACGACCTGGACCGGGACGACGGCCGGGTGCGTCTCCAGTACGCCGCCACTGCCGAGCACGTGGAGCGGATCGCCGACCGGGATCGTCTCATGGCCCTCGACGGCCATCACACCCTGAACCGCTCCGCGGTGGAGCGCCTCCTGGAGGTCGGCGAGCCCGGGGGAGTCCTCTTCATGGTGCTGAGGACCTACCGCCGCCCCACCGCGGTCGTGGTCGAGGAGACCCCGGAGATGCGGGAGGCCGACGGCTGGGTCCGGGTGCCCGACGAGCAGGGAGCCGCCGTCGACCGGAGCCGGGTGGAGGAAGAGATGTCGGCGGTGCTCTCCGACGAACGCTTCCTGGAGCGGAAGGCCGAGCTCCTGCAGCTGTCGGGCTCGATGCAGGCCATGTGAGGGCGCGGGGAGCCGGGTGCCCGGCGTAGCCTGCTGCGCCTGCTACAGGTAGCCCCCCAGGTTCTCCACCCGGACGCCGGCGACCCGCCGGAGCCCGGAGTCGTCGGTCAGGAAGAGATCCGCCCCCTCGGTGACCGCGGTGGCGATCTGGATCGACGACGCGGTCCCGGCCCCCAGCCGGGCGCGGACCCGGGCCGCCTGGCCGGCCAGCGCCGCCGTGAGGGGGACCACCTCCAGGCCCCGGAGCCCCTCCAGGAGCTTCTCGGCCTCCCGGGCCACGTCCGGCTCTCCCCGGCGGTAGGGCTCGGCCAGCAGCTGATACAGGCTCACCGCCGACGTCTGGGCGTCGGCCGCGCCGTCACGAATGGAGGCGAAGAGCAGTCGGGTCAGCTCCACCTCGGGCTCGCGCCCGAGCAGGTGATAGCCGATCACCCGGGCGTCCAGGTGCACCCGCCCGGCGTCCTCGACCCGGGCCCGGAACTCGGCGCTCCGGCTCATCCGCCGATCTCCCGCCAGGGCGTCTCGAGGCCGACCCCGGCGAAGAGCCCCTCCAGCTCCGCCCCCAGATCCCGGGGCTCCCGCTCCATCTCGATGACCCCGTCGTCGCGGACCCGCACCAGCAGGCGCTCCCCGGAGCGGAGGTCCAGCGCCTCGCGCGCCTCCTTGGGCACCACGATCTGGTTCTTGCTGCTCATCTTGACCGAGACGGTCATGAGCGGTCCCCTTTGCGGTTGCGCTTGGTGGTCACGACGGCGAGAACGGCAGCGCCGCCCCGGCCGCCCGAACCGCCGGCGGCGGCCCGGCCGCGGGATCCGGGCCCGACGCAGGATACGCTTTACGAGGCCGCCTTACAAGCGTCGGGCGGCGGCGCGCCGGCGGAGACGCGGGCCGGCTAGAACAGCCAGACCAGGAAGCCGCCGTAGGCCGCCAGGAGGAGCACGCCCTCGGCACGGCTCACCCGGCGGCCGGTGTAGGCCAGCGGGACCAGGAGCATGGAGAAGGCCAGGGCGGGCAGCACCTGGGTCACCACCGTCCGCGGGTCCATCTGGATCGGCCGCGCCAGGGCGGAGGCCCCCAGGACGAGTCCCAGGTTGAAGACGTTGGAGCCCAGGACGTTGCCCACGGCGACGTCACCCAGTCCCCGGGCGGCGGCCACCGCGGAGGAGGCGAGCTCGGGCAGGGACGTGCCCACCGCCACCAGGGTCGCCCCGACCACGGCCTCCGGCACGCCCAGGACCAGGGCCAGTCCGGTGGCCCCTTCCACCAGGCCGTGGGCACCGAGGAGGAGGGCGGCCAGGCCGACGGCCGTCCGTCCGACCTCGAGGGCCCGATTCGTCCCGCCGGCGGTCCGGTCGTCCGGCCCGGCAGGGGTCTCCTGTCCGTCCTCCTCGCCGGCGGCGAGGGTGCCCGCCTCCAGGAGGGCTCCCGGCGTCACCGCCTGCGGGTCGTCCATTCCGGCCCGGGCCATCCCCGACTGGCCGGGCAGCGCCCAGCGGAGCAGGAACGCCAGGTAGACGGCGAAGGCGGCCAGGAGCGCGAGGCCGTCGAGGCGCCCCAGGGCCGCGTTGTAGGAGAGGGCCAGGACCACGGCCAGGACGGCCACCACCAGCGGGGTCTCCCGGGCCAGGAGGCGCCGGTGGATCGCCACCGGCGAGAAGAGGGCGGTGAGGCCGACGATGAGGCCCACGTTGGCCACCGTGGAGCCCATGACGTTGCCCAGGGCCAGGCCTCCCTGGCCGCGCCACGAGGCCCCGACGCTGACCACCAGCTCGGGAGCGGAGGTGCCGAACGCCACCACCGTGAGGCCGATGACGAGCGGCGGAATGCCCGCCGAGGCCGCCAGGCTCACGGCGCCCCTGACCAGCCAGTCAGCGCCGGCCGCCAGGGCCACGAGGCCGCCGGCGAAGAGGAGGAGGTCCAGGATCACGGCCGTCCGCTCCCGGGGACCCGCCCCGATTTTCCCCGCTCCGCCGGGGGCCCGGAGGCCGGGGCGGAGGCGGCGTGGAGACGAATGTTGAAAACCCACGCGTCCTGCGTGGCCCCGCCCCGAAGCCACCGCTCCACGGGTGTGGAAAAGCGAGGCGCCTCCGGGCCCGCGTCCGGGGCGGACTGTGGAAATCTGTGGAGAACTGCGGCGCCCGGGTGGCGGGACGCTTTACTCGTCTGCTTTTCCGTCACCGTCGTCGGCGTCGGCTGCCGCCCCACCGGAGGCCGACCGGGCGCTCCCGTCGCCTGCGCCGGTGCCCGCCGCTCCCGCCGGACCGCCCCCGTCGCCGGACATGTCGAGCTCTCCGTCGATACGGCCGCCTTCCTCGAGCCGCACGCTGGGGCTGTGGATGTCGCCCTCCACCATGCACCCCTCCTTCAGCTCCACCCGGCTCTCGGCGTGCACGGTGCCGCTGATGTGGCCCGCGATGACGGCGTCCTGGGTGTAGACGCCTCCCTCGACCTCGCCCCCTTCGCCGACCACCACCGACTTCCCGGCCCTGATGGTCCCCTTCACGCGGCCGTCCACCCGCAGGGAGCCCTCGCAGCGGCAGTCGCCCTCCACCTCCATTCCGGCGCCGACCACGGACACGACGTCCCTGCCTTCGTCGGAGCTCGTTCCCTTCTTCTTCGCGCGATCCTGGTCGTCACCGAACATGATGAGCCTCCTGGATACCTTCGTTGCCTGCGTCGCGTAGAGCTCGCTCCCCCGGCGCCCCGTCGGCCCGGACCGTTCCGGAGCCGCCGGTGGACGGGCGGGATCCCGCCTCCGAGCGGAGGAACTGCAGCGGATCGATCCTCCGGCCGTCCCTGCGCACCTCCAGGTGCAGGTGGGGAGCCGTGGAGCGCCCCGAGTTGCCGGAGAGCGCGATCACCTGACCCTGCTCGACGGTGTCCCCCGCAGCGGCGAAGAGATGCGAGGCGTGCCCGTACAGGGACTGGGTTCCGTCTTCGTGGAGCAGCCGGAGAAAGCGGCCGTACACCGAATCCCGCCCCGCCTCGCGGACCGTGCCGTCGGCGATGGCCCGGACGTAGGAGCCGGTGGGGACCGCCACGTCGAGGCCCGGGTGTCCGGAGGCCGTCCCGGCGGCGCGGAAGCGCCTCGTGACGAACCCCGGCCGGGCCAGGGGCCATCCCGGCGGCAGACCGCCTCCGCCGGCGGCCACGGCCGGCGGCACGTCTCCGCCGGACGCCGAGGGCGGAAGCTCGGGACCGGCGCCCTCCGACGCGTCGGCCCCCAGCATGCTCCTCATGCGCCGGTACGCCCGCTCCATGCTGTCCAGCCGGGCGGCCAGCGCGGTCACGTGCTCCTGCCGGGAGCGCAGCTCCTGGACCCGGGCCTCGAGCTCCCGCACCTGGCGGGACTCGGCCCGCTGCTCGAGCAGCATCCCGACCCCGCCCCCGGCGGCGGCGGCCACGAGGAGGGCCCCGGCGACCACGGCCCCGGCGACCCGCGGGTCGAACCGGAAGGAGCGGGAGTCGGTCCCCCCGCTGCGGTGCAGCCAGACGGTCCAGGTCGAGCGCTCGCCGTCGCCTTCCACCGGACGCCCCGGCCTCAGCCCTCGGGAGAGTCCCCGGGAGGCGCGTCGAAGAGGTCCTCGGCCTCGTCCCCGCCCATGAGCGCCACGAGGCGCTCGAAGTCGGCGCTGTCGTGGAAGGGGATCCGGAACTCCCCCGACTCGGACCCGCTCAGGTCCACGGAGACCTCGGTCCCGAGCGCCCGGCCGAGCAGGCGCTCGGTGCGCCGGACCACGGCGCTGGACCGGCGCGCCTCCGCGTCCTCGTCGTCGGGCTCTCCGTCCTCTTCCGCTTCCGCGTCCTCCGTGTCCGAGGCGGCCTCCCGGATCTGCCGGACCCGGCTCTCGGTCTCCCGCACGGTGAGCTCCCGTCCCACCACTTCCCGGGCCATCCGGACCTGCTGCTCCCCGTCCTCCAGCCCCAGGATGGCGCGGGCGTGGCCCTCCGTGAGGGCGCCGTCCTCCAGGAGCCCGCGCACGGCCTCCGGGAGGCGGAGGAGGCGGATGGTGTTGGCCACCGTCGTGCGGTCCCGGCCCACCCGCTCGGCCACCTGGGCCTGGGTGAGCTCGAAGTCCTTCATCAGCTGGCGGTAGCCCCGGGCCTCCTCCAGCGGCGACAGGTTCTCCCGCTGGAGGTTCTCCACCAGGGCCAGGACCAGCATCTGGCGGTCGGTGAGCTCCCGGACGACCACCGGCGCGCTCTCGCGGCCCAGCTCCCTGAGGGCCCGATACCGCCGCTCGCCGGCCACGATCTCCCACTCGTCGCCATCCGTCGGGCGGACCACCAGGGGCTGCAGGAGCCCGTTCTCCCGGATCGACTCGACCAGGCGCGCCAGGTCCTCCTCGGCGAAGTCGGTGCGGGGCTGATACGGGTTCGGACGGATCCGCGCCACCGGCAGCTCCCGAACCGGGCCCTCCGGCTCGACGTCGTCGTCCACGTACTCGCCCAGGAGGGCGCCGAGGCCCTTCCCGAGCCGGCGTTCGCTCTTAGCCAACCTTCTCCTTCGCCTCCTGCGTGGTCGCCTTCTGCTCCTGCTCCTCGTCGCCGCGGATGATCTCACGGGCCAGGGCCAGGTAGCCGCGGGCCCCGGTGGAGACCACGTCGTACTGCACGATGGGCTTCCCGTGGCTGGGCGCCTCGGCCAGTCGGATGTTCCGGGGGATGATCGTCTCGAAGACCTTGGACCCGAAGTACTCGCGGGCCTCGTCCGCCACCTGCTCCGACAGGTTCACCCGGGAATCGTACATGGTGAGCAGCACGCCCTCGATGCCCAGCTCCCGATTGATGTTGCGCTGCACCAGGCGGATGGTGTTCAGGAGCTGGCTCAGCCCCTGGAGCGCGTAGAACTCGCACTGGATGGGGATGAGCACCGTGTCGGCGGCCGCCAGCGTGTTGAGGGTGAGCAGGCCCAGGGAGGGCGGGGCGTCGATGAGGACGTAGTCGTACCGATCGCGCACCGGCTCCAGCGCCCGCCGCAGGACCTTCTCCCGGGACGGCCGGTCCACCAGCTCCACCTCGGCCCCCACCAGGTCCCGGCTGGCGGGCACCACGTCGAGGTGCGGGAAGTGGACCTCCCGCTGGATGGCCTCCTCCATGGGCCGTCCGTTCACCAGGCAGTCGTAGACCGAGAGGTCGTCCTCGCCCTTGCGCACGCCGAGCCCGCTGGTGGCGTTGCCCTGCGGGTCGCAGTCGATGACCAGGGTCTTCTTCTCGGCCACGGCGAACGAGGCCCCCAGGTTGATGGCCGTGGTGGTCTTGCCGACGCCGCCCTTCTGGTTGGCGATCGATATTGCTCGCGACATCCGGTAAGTGGTTGGGGGACAGTAGGTTAACGACTGATGCGGAGCCGCCGGAGACCGGGTGGCACCGGCCGCCGTGCCGAATATAGGGCGGGGCATCCGGGCGGCCAACCGCCGCGCGCGGCCGGCTCCGCCCCCCGGAGGACGAGGGGAGGGCTCTCCGCCGCGGAGGCACCGGGCGTGCCCGGAATGGCGCCCGCGGAGTGGAGCGGAGGGAGGAGCGACGAAGTCCCGGGCCTCGGCCCCCACCGGATCGTGCCGAATCGCGACGTCTCCGCGGAGACGCGTGCGTCGGTCGGAGGGGGGCTCCCGTGTTTCACGTGAAACAGCCCCCCCTTTCAGCGACGCCGCCGCCCGCCTCCCCCCGCCACCGCCCCCCGGTCGGCTCCCTCTCCCGCGTCAGAAGAAGCGGGGCACCCGGCTCCGGTATCGGCGGTAGGCGTCGCCGAACCGCTCCTCGAGCCACGGCTCCTCGGAGCGGGGGAGCACCAGGTACCAGACCACGGCCACCAGCGCCACGGCGGCCACGCGGAGGGAGCCCGTCAGGAGGGCCCAGCCGACGGTGGCGGCGATGTCGCCCACGTACTGGGGGTTCCGGGTGAAGCGGTACGGCCCCGCCACCGCCAGCCCTCCCTCCAGCCCCAGGGCCTGGCCGACCCCCAGGGAGGCGACGCCCCACAGCGCCAGAGCGAGGCCTCCCGCCATTAGGAGCCCTCCCGCGGGGAGCCGGATCCGGGCCGCGACGCCGGCGGCGTTCCAGTCCGCGGCGCCCAGCCAGACGAGGCTTCCGGTCCCGACGGCGAAGAGGGTCCAGGTGGCGACGAACTGCCAGGAGCGGCGGCCGGGAGGGGGCCACAGGCGGGCCCGGGGCCGGAGGATCGACCACAGCGTCCCCGCCAGCAGCAGGAGGTGAGCGCCCAGGGAGACGGCCAGGAGGGTAGTCGGACTCACGCGTCCCGCCGCCCCGACTGTTTCACGTGAAACATGATGCGGGACCCGTCAGCCCCGGCGCTTCTTCACCTCCACCAGGAGGCTCTGCAGGTCCGCCGGCGAGACCCCGGGGATCCGCCCGGCCTGGCCCAGGGTCTCGGGCCGCACCCGCTCCAGCTTCTCCCGGGACTCCGTCGAGAGGCTCTCCATCTCCCCGTAGTCCGCGTCCGGCGGGAGCTCCATCTCCTCCCGCTCCTTCAGCCTGCGGGCCCGCTCCCGCTCCTTCTCGATGTAGCCCGCGTACTTGATCTCCATCTCCACCACGGTGAGCGCCTCCTCGCTCACCGGCGGGCTCTCCATCGACCCGTCCCGGGCGGCGATCTCGGTGAGGCTCACCTGCGGGCGGGCGGCCAGCTCCTCCAGCGGCCGCTTCTGGTCCACCGTCGAGGTGCCCGCCTCCTCCAGGTATCCGTTCACGCTCTCCGGCTCGGGGCTGTAGTCCTCCGCCCAGGCGCGGGCCCGCTCCACGTCCTCCAGGTGGTCCTCCAGCGTCCGCCGCTCCTCGTCGGTGAGCAGGCCCAGCTCCGCGGCCCGGGTGCCCAGGCGCTGCAGGCAGTTGTCCTGGCGGAGGAGCAGCCGGAACTCCGCCCGGGAGGTGAAGAGCCGGTAGGGCTCGTCGACCCCCTTCGTGACGAGATCGTCCACCAGGACGCCGATGTAGGCCTCGTCGCGGGCCGGGACCCAGGGCTCGCGCCCGGCGGCGTCCAGGGCGGCGTTGATCCCGGCCACCACCCCCTGGGCCGCCGCCTCCTCGTAGCCGGTGGTGCCGTTGATCTGTCCGGCGAAGTACATCCCCGGCAGCGGCTCCAGCCGCAGCGTGCGGTCCAGCTGCTCCGGCGGGAAGTAGTCGTACTCGATGGCGTAGCCGGGCTGCGTCATCCGCGCCTCCTCGAGCCCCGGGACGCGGCGCAGGAAGCGGCGCTGCACGTCCGGGGGAAGGGAGGTGGCGAGCCCGTTCACGTACAGCTCCCGCGTCTCCAGCCCCTCGGGCTCCAGGAAGACCTGGTGGCGCTCGGTGTCCGGGAACTTCACCACCTTGTCCTCGATGGAGGGGCAGTAGCGGGGCCCCTTCGAGCCGATGGCCCCGCCGTACATGGCCGAGCGCTCGAGGTTCTCCTCCACCACGGCCCGTGCCTCGGGGCCGGCCCACGTGATCCAGCACGGCCGGCTGCCGGGCCCCCGGCGCTCCTCCCAGTGGGAGATGCGCCCCTCGTGGTCGCCCTCCTGCCGCTCCAGGGCGCCGCGGTCCACGGTGCGCCCGTCCACCCGCGGCGGCGTCCCGGTCTTGAAGCGGCCCACCTCCAGGTCCAGGTCCAGCAGCTGCTCGGCCAGCTCCAGGGAGGGGGCGTCGCCGGCGCGGCCGCCGGAGATCGAGCGGTCGGTGCCCATCTTCATGGCGCCCCGGAGGAAGGTGCCCGTGGCCAGGACCACGTTCCGGCCCCGGAAGCGGCTGTCGTCCGTGCACTCGACGCCGCGGACCCGCCCGCCCTCCAGGATCAGCGAGCTCACCATGCCCTGGTACATGGCCAGGCCCCGACGCTCCTCCAGCAGCGAGCGCACGGCCCGGGGATAGAGCCCGCGGTCGCACTGGGCCCGGGGCGCCCACACCGCGGGCCCCTTCGAGCGGTTCAGCATCCGGAAGTGGAGGCACGTGCGGTCGGCGGCCCGCCCCATGATCCCGCCCAGGGCGTCCACCTCCCGGGCCACGGTGCCCTTGGCCACCCCGCCCACCGCGGGGTTGCAGGACATCTGCCCCACGCGGGACAGGTAGCCCGTGACCAGGAGCGTGTCGGCCCCGAGCCGGGCCGCGGCGTTGGCGGCCTCGCAGCCCGCGTGGCCGCCGCCGACCACGATCACGTCGAACCGGTGGTCTCCGTCGGACGCCGTCATCGCTCTCCGATGTTTCACGTGAAACAGTCGCGGCCGGGAGGCAGGGGCCCGGAAACCGGGGACGCACCCGACCGAACCGAACAGACACCGAACACTCGGGCCCGGCCCTCGGCACGTCGCTTGCTCCGTTCATGGGCCGGACGTGGGGGAAGAAGCGCCGCCGACGCCGCGCTGCCGCTCCCCCCGGAGCGAGGCCCCCCGGCGCTGCGGGCGACCGCCCGTGCGCCCCGCGGCCCGTCCCCTCGATCCCGCACTCGGAGCGTATCCTAACCCGGCAGGGATGACCGCACGAAACAGCCACGAGACCCAGAAGGGTTATCTGATCAGCGGCCGCGTCCAGGGCGTGGGCTTCCGGCACTGGACCACACGGAACGCCCGGGAGCTCGGGCTCCGCGGCACGGTCCGGAACCGCGCCGACGGCCGGGTCGAGCTGCACGTGGCCGGACCGCGGGACGACGTCGAGACGCTGGAGGGACGGCTGGACGAGGGGCCGCGGGCCGCCCGGGTCCGGGACGTCGAGTCCATGGAGAGCGACCGCGACCTGCCCGACGACTTCCGGGTCGTGCGGTAGCCCGAGGGGGCACTCTTCCCCCGACCCGGGGTAGGCAAGGGACCGCAATTTCACCAACACGGAGGACTTTCCGGCGATGATTGAGCTTCCTGACGTCGAACGGATGATCGACAACTTCGTCGGCTACGCCACGGGGAAGACCATCTCCGAGGTGCTGGTCGACGACGAGGAAGCCGTGGACGTGGACGAGGACCTGGCCGCCGAGCACATCGAGGGCCACGCCATCGAGGACGTCCAGCGGCACGGGAAGTACATCGTCGTCGAGTTCCGCTCCGGGTGGTCCCTGGTCTTCCACATGGGCGAGGACGGCCACATCGAGCTCGAGTCCCAGACCGTCCCGCCGCTGGAGGACACGAAGATCCGGCTGCAGTTCGCCGCCGGCCGGGAGCTGCGCTTCTCCTCGCCGGGGAAGCAGGGCGAGGTCCACCTGGTGGAGGGAGAGGACTTCACCGGGCTGGAGACCCTCGAGGACCTGGGCATCGACCCGCTGAGCGAGGACCTGACGCCGGAGACCTTCGCGGAGCTGGCCGCCGGGCACCCCCGCAGCACCCTGAAGGGGCTGCTCCTGAACCAGAGCATCATCGCCGGCATCGGCAACGAGTACGCCGACGAGATCTGCTTCCAGGCCGGCTACCGCCCGGACCAGAAGATCGGCGAGATGTCCGAGCGGCAGCTGAAGCGCGTCCAGAAGTACCTGACCCGCGTCCTCCGCCGCGCCACGCTGCACTGGGAGGCGGCCCACGCCGACCCGGGCTGGCTCATCAACCACCGCGAGGAGGGCGGCCGGTGCCCCCGGTGCAGCGGCCCCGTGGAGGGGACGACGCTGGTGGGGAAGAAGACCTACTTCTGCCCGCGCTGCCAGCGGGCGGTCTGACCGGGGTCCCGCCGGCGGGCGCTCCCCGCCGCCGGCGCCCCGCGCCGGAGACCGCGCGGCACCGCGGCGCGCGCTACTTCCCGATGCAGAAGCTGGAGAAGACCTCCCCCAGGATCTCCTCCGTGTCCACGATCCCGAGGACCTCCTCCAGGTGCCGCCCGGCCTCCTGGACGTGGGTCACGGCCACCTCCGGCGGGAGCCCCCGGCGCCGTGCCTCCCGGAAGCGGCCCACCTCCTCCCGGGCCGCCTCCAGCGCCCGCGCCTGTCGCCGGCGGGTGACCAGGGGCGTCTCGCCGCGGCCCCGGACCCCGGCGTAGACCCGCCCCACGAGCCGCTCCCTCAGCCCCCCCAGGCCGGCTCCCGTCCGGGCCGAGACGCGGGTCCACTCGACGCCCGCTCGCTCCGTGCCGTCCTCCGCGCCGCTACCGTCGGCCAGGTCCGCCTTCGTCCGGACCGGCACCAGCCCGCCGTCGCCGGCCCGCTCCCGCAGGAAGTCCCGCTCTGCCCCCTCGAGCTCGCGTCCGGCCTCGGCGCAGAAGAGCACCAGGTCGGCCCGCTCCAGGTACCCGCGGGCCACCTCGATGCCCATGCCCTCGATCCGGTCGGCGTCCTCCCGGAGCCCGGCGGTGTCCACCAGCCGGAAGGGATAGCCGGAGAGGGAGACCACGGCCTCGATGGCGTCCCGGGTGGTGCCGGGCTCCTCGGTGACGATGGCCCTATCGTCACCCAGCAACGCGTTGAAGAGACTGGACTTGCCGACGTTGGGACGGCCGGCGACCACGGCCAGGGCGCCCTCCCGCAGCATCTCGCCCTCCGGGGCGTGCTCCAGCAGGGCGGAGAGCTCCTCCTCCAGCGCCGCCGCGGCCTCCTCCACCTCGGCGGGATCCACCGGGCCGTCGTCCTCGCCGGGGAAGTCGATGTCGTAGCTCACCAGCGCCCGCAGCCGGACCAGCCGCTCCCGCAGCTCCCCCACCCGCTCCGACAGCCCGCCGCCCAGCTGCTCCACCGCCGCCCGGTGGGCCGCCTCGGAGGTGGCGTCGATCAGGTCCTCGGTGGCCTCCACCTGCAGGAGGTCCATGCGGTCGTTCAGGAAGGCGCGTCGGGTGAACTCGCCGGGCTCGGCCCGCCGGGCCCCGGCCTCCAGGGCGGCGTCCAGGACCAGCTGGGGGGCCAGGGCGCCGCCGTGGCAGGAGATCTCCAGCACGTCCTCGCCCGTGTAGGACCCGGGCCCGGGGAACAGCGTGGCCACGACCCGGTCCAGGACCTCGCCGTCGGCGGGGGAGGTGAGCTCCCGGACCGAGGCCCGGCGGGGCTCCAGCTCCCCGAGCCCCAGCCGGCGCCCGATCTCCCGGGCCTCTCCGCCGCTCACGCGGACCACGGCCAGGCCGGCCCGGCCCGGGGCGGTGGCCACGGCGGCCACGGTGTCGCCCATCATCACGGCGCGCCGCCCCGCGCCCGGCCCGCGGAGCCGGGGAGAGCGACAGGCCCGACCCGCCCCCTCATCTGCAATATCCTCGTTATCTAGTTGCCCTGCTTCTTCTTACGCTTCCTGCGCTCCTTCGACAGGTAGAACTGCTGCGGGAGCGAGGCCAGGTTGCTCGTGGCGTAGTACAGGTTCAGGCCCGCCGGGAAGTTGAGGAAGAGGACGGTCATCACCACCGGCATGGCGTAGGTCATGACCTTCATCTGGGTGCTCCGCTCCATGCCCCGCTGTCCGATGTACTGCATCAGGAACATGGAGAGGCCCATGACCACGGGGATGACGTAGTAGGGGTCGGCCTGGGAGAGGTCCGAGAGCCACCAGAAGGGGACGCCCCGGAACTCGATCGTGTTCTTGAAGACGAAGAACAGGGTGATGAGGATCGGGAAGGGGAGGAGCATCGGCAGGCACCCGGCCAGCGGGTTGATGTCGTGCTCCTTGTAGAGCTTCATCATCTCCTGCTGCAGCTTCTCCGGGTCGTCCTCGTACTTGTCCTGCAGCTTCTTCATCTTCGGCTGCACCTCCATCTGCGCCATCTGGGCGCGCATCGACTTCTGGTACAGCGGGAAGAGGACGGCCCGGACCATGATCCCGAAGAGGATCAGCACGTAGCCGTAGGCCAGGCTCAGGTTGGAGTGCATCCACGTGAGGACCTCGGTGATCACCGAGACCAGGGGTCGCATCACGGGCTGGACCCAGCTCCAGCCGTAGGGGTTCACCCCGGCCAGCTCCTGGCCCACGCGGCTGAGCCGGTCGAACTCCTGCGGGCCGGCGTAGACGCGGAAGTCGAA
>CANPVF010000039.1 GCA_947581645.1 Candidatus Caribbeanibacter nitroreducens
TGATCGCTCTGTGTCGCTGATGTCGGTCCTCGCGAAGGTTCCCCGGATTCGATCAGTCGCCGTCCTCCGGCATGCGGTCCTCCGGGAGCTCGCCGGGACGCCGCAGGAAGACGACTCCGTCGAAGCTCCGGACCTCGACCACGGCGGAGCCGTCGCCGGTGACGAACCGGTAGGCGTGCCCTCCGGACTCCCGCTCGACGCCGGACAGGGGGAAGCTGGCGTCGACGCTCCCGGAGTGGACGTTCACCTCGAAGGCCGCGCTCGTGCCCTCGGCCACCGACAGCCACACGTCGCCGTCGTGGGTGGAGAGGCTGTACTCGCCGTCCGGACGGATGGGGCCGTCGAAGAGGACGTCGCCGTCCATGGTGCTCCCCTCGAGCCGTCCGGCTCGGACGGATCGGAGCACCAGGTCCCCGTCGATGCTCTCCGCTCTCACCTCGCCCTCCACGTCCGTGGCCCGGACGTCGCCGTCGACGGTGTACAGGTCGACCCTCCCGCGGGCCCCGCTCACGACCACGTCGTCGTCCACGCTGCGGGCGCGGACGGAGCTCGCCGGGCCCCGGACCGTGACCGCCCCGTCCACGCTCTGCGCCTCCACGGAGCCGGTGACGTCCCGGACGGTGATCTCGGTCTCCACGCCCTGCAGCCGCACGTTCGTACCGCGGGGGACGTCGACCAGCAGATCCACCTCTTCCTCGTGCTCGTCCCGCCATCGCTCGGAGACCGAGACCCGGACGACGGAGCCGGTGCGGCGGATCCGGAGGGCCCGGTCCGGGCGGTTCTCCGCCCCGATCCGCACCCGGTCCTCGGTGGTCCCCTGCACGCGGATCGAGCCCGCCCGGTTGCTCACCTCCAGGCGAGTGCCGGGGGACACGACGAAGCTCGTGTCCCGGGCCGTCCCGGGTTGTCCGGCGGCCAGGGCCGCCAGTGCCGCCACGGCGATCTGATTCAGCATCTATCTCGACTCCTCTCCGGTTCCCGGTGAATCACGGCTCAGTCCGTCTCTGTCATCCGCACCGCCACCGACAGGAACTCGGCCTTGCGGCGCATGTTCTGGGTCAGGTGCTGGTGCAGGTAGCTGTTGTCCGGATGCTCGCTCAGCGCCCGCTGCGCCTCGGCGATGGCCCGGTCGATGAGCCGGAGGTTGCGGTCCAGCATCCGACGCGTGGCCGGGTCCAGCTCGTCCCGGGCCTCGCGGTACCGCGCCTCCAGATCGGCGACCCCGCGCGGCGTGGCCTCCAGGGTGGCCCAGCGCACCGCGCTCCCGGCGGCGGCGCGGGCCGCGGCCGGGACGGCCGTGCTTCCGGGAGGCGGGGCGGACGCCACGGTCGCGGCGCCCTGGCCTCCACCGCCGGCGATCGTCCACGTCACGCCCGCTGCCAGGGCCGCCACCAGAGCCGCCGCGGCCACCGCCTGGGCCACGCCCACCCGCCAGCGGCGCCGGAAGAGCGGCATCACCCCGTCGGCGGCCGCCCGGTCTCCCTCTCCGTCCGCTCCGATCTCACCGGCGATGCCGGCCCACAGGTCCTCCTCGGGCCCGCGGTCGGGAAGGCGTCCGGCCCGGCCGGCCAGCTCCTCCAGGTCCGCCACCACCCGGCGGCAGCGGCGGCACGTCTCCAGGTGCTCCTCGACACGGCGTCGCTCCTCGCCCCCGAGCTCGCCGTCCACGTGAAGCGACAGAAGCTCCCCGGGATGCTCGCCGTCTCCGGACCATCGCTGGCGACTCATGCGCTCCTCACTCCCGTTCTCCGACGACCGCTCATGCGGTGAGCTGCTCCCGGAGGATCATCCGTGCCCGGTGCAGCTGCGATTTCGAGGTTCCCTCCGTCACGTCCAGCATCTCGGCGATCTCCCGGTGCTTGTAGCCCTCCACGTCGTGGAGGACGAAGACCTCTCGGGCGCCGTCCGGCAGCTCCTCCATGGCGGACTCCAGGTCCACCGCCAGGTCCGGCCGGCTCCGGCGCCCCGACATCGACTCCAGCGAGGCGGGCCCGGCCTCCCGCTCCCGTCGCCGCCCCAGCGTCCGGCGCCTGCTCAGGATGACGCTGATCGCCACCTGGTAGAGCCAGGTGCCGAAGGCTGCGTCGCCCCGGAACTGATCGAGCTTGCGCCAGGCGCGGACGAAGACGCGCTGCGTCAGCGCGTCCGCCTCCTCGGGGCCCATCATCCGGCGGGCCAGCGAGTGGATTCGCGGCACGTGGCTCCGGTACAGGCGCTCGAAGGCGCGCTCGTCACCGTCGGCGGCCCGGGCCGCATCGGCGGCGTCCGTGTCCGCCGGACGCTCCCCTGTCCCGTCCTCCTCGCGATGAGGAAGCAGTCGCCCCTCCGTTCGCCGGTCGGGCGAGCGGTGTTCACCCGCCCCGTTCGTGCCTCTCTCTCCGGAGTCCACGCCTTGAGATGGTCCCTGTCGGCTCAGGGTTGGAATCGGGCGGCGACCCCGTCGCCGGCTCGCGTGTAGCAGGTTTCCGAGCCCGGCCGGGGCCGGCGGTCGGTCCCCCGATGACCCGGGCCGTCGCCCGGCCGATGACGGGCCGGAGACGACGCAGAGCGAACCCCCGACGTACACCCCCTCACACTCGCATGACGAACCGCATGGACGAAGTCCGGCGCCGCCGGACGTTCGCCATCATCAGCCACCCGGACGCCGGAAAGACCACCCTCACCGAGAAGCTCCTCCTCTACGGGGGCGCGATTCACCTGGCGGGGGCGGTCAAGGGGCGACGTGCGCGTCGCCACGCCACCTCCGACTGGATGGACATGGAGCAGGAGCGGGGCATCTCGGTCACGTCCAGCGTCCTCCAGTTCGAGTACGAGGGCTTCGAGGTGAACCTCCTGGACACCCCGGGCCACCAGGATTTCTCGGAGGACACCTACCGCACCATGCTCGCCGCCGACAGCGCGGTGATGCTCCTGGACAACCGGAAGGGCGTCGAGGAGCAGACCCGCAAGCTGTTCCGGGTGTGCCGGATGCGGCGGCTCCCCATCGTCACCTTCGTGAACAAGTGCGACCGTCCCGGCGCCGATCCCCTGGAGCTCCTGGACGACGTGCAGGAGGACCTGGGCATCCAGTGCTACCCCGTGACGTGGCCGGTGATGGAGGGCTTCGACTGCGTCGGGGTCTACGACCGCCGGGACGGCATGATCCACCGCTTCGAGCGGACGGGCGACCACGGCCAGACGAAGGTGCCCGTGACCACCGTCTCCATCGACGACCCCGGGGCCACGGAGGTCCTGAGTGAGGAGGCGCTGGAGGGGCTACGGGAGCAGGTGGAGCTCCTGGAGCTGGCGGGGACCGAGTACGACGAGGAGGCGTTCCAGCGGGGCGAGCTGACGCCGACCTTCTTCGGCAGCGCGCTGCTGAACTTCGGCGTCGAGCCCTTCCTGCAGTACTTCCTGGAGCACGCCCCGCCGCCCCAGCCCCGGGACGCCGAGACGGGCACCGTCGATCCCTCCGGCGAGGAGTTCAGCGGCTTCGTGTTCAAGATCCAGGCGAACATGGACCCCAACCACCGGGACCGGATCGCCTTCGTCCGCATCTGCTCGGGCCGGTACGAGCCGGGGATGACGGTGAAGAATGTCCGGACCGGCGAGGACGTCCGGCTCTCCGCGGCCCGTCAGTTCATGGCCCAGGAGCGGGAGCAGGTCGAGGAAGCGGTGCCGGGGGACGTGGTGGGCATCCATGACCGGGGAAGCCTCCGGATCGGGGACACCCTGTCGGAGAACGGGGTCCGCTTCGGCGACATCCCTCGCTTCTCGCCGGAGCACTTCGCCCGGGTCCGGGTCCCGGACCCGCTACGCCGCAAGCACCTTGACAAGGGCCTGCGCCAGCTCTCGGAGGAGGGGGCCGTGCAGGTCTTCTATCCGGCGAAGCGCGGGGGGAGCCCGAATCCGCTGGTCGGAGCCGTGGGGCAGCTCCAGTTCGACGTCCTGGTCCACCGCCTGGACACCGAGTACAACGTGGACGCCGAGCTGGACGGCCTCTCCTACGACCGGGCGCGGTGGGTCGTGGGGGACGACGACGAGATCGAGGAGGCCGCCCGGGGCTACGGCAAGACCCTGGTCTACGACTCCAAGGACCGGCCCCTGATCCTCTTCGAGAGCGAGTTCGCCCTGAACAACACGGAGCGGGACCACCCCGACCTGGAGTTCCACGAGGTCTCCCCCTGAGCGGCGCCGGGAGGTCGGCGCCCTCCTCGATGTTCACCGGTCTCCCGGCGATCCGAGTATCCGGCCTCGGCCGTCCCGCTGGCGACCGGGACGAGACCGGACGCCGGAGCTGTCAGCCCTTGAGCTCGATGGCCACCGCGCCCGTGTTCCCCGATCCGCCGAACCGTGCGCTGGCCTCGGACGGCCGGAGAATCTGTATGGACTCGATCTGGTCCAGCGGGATTTCCCGGAGCCGGGACCTGGGGCCGGCGACCTCGGAGCCGTCGACGTAGAGGAGGGCCGGCGTGAAGCCCGACGCTCCGATGCTGCGCTGACCGGGGGGACCGGCTGCCCCTTCGTTTCCGCCGCCTCCGCCGAGGTCTCCGGGTCCGCCGCCGCTCGCCGTGTCGGGCCCGATGGACGGGCTCTCCATGTTGCCGCTTCGCCGTGTCCGCACCGCCAGCGGCACCTCGCTCGCCGACTCGGCGACGCGGACGTCGTTGTGGGCGTCGAGGAACTCGTAGGTCGACTCGAACTGCATCTCGGCGAGCGCGTCAGCCGAGTACCTGTTGGACGACAGGGATCCCGTACTCGCACATGCCAGTCCACCGACGGCCAGCAGAGCCAGTGCCGCCGTCATCCTGACTGCTACTCTCATTCTGTCCCCTTTGAGGCGTGATCGAAGCCCGGCTCCCGAGGTCCTCTCGAACGTCGTGTCTCATCCATTGCCGTTGCTACCGTACGATTCTCACATCCATGACAATTTACGCGCAGAATGATGCGAAGGCCATGCATCGCGCGGGCGGCGGAGTGTCCCCTTCACGAGCCGCGGGTGGTGATCGACACGGCTCCGGTGCGACCGTCTCCGCCGTGGCGGGCGCTGGCTTCGCTGGCCCTGAGAATCCGGATGCTCTCCACCTGCGACATGGAAAGCTCGCGCAGGTAGGGGATCGGATCCGGCACCCTCCGGTTGTCCACGAAGAGAGTCCCTTCCCGAGTGCCGGGGCTGTTGATGCTGCTCCTGCCGCGTTCGTAGACCAGCATGACGTCGTCGCCCTGGCGGCCCAGGGGGGCGAAGCTGACGCGCCCGTGAGCACGCAGGAACTCGAAGGCCGTCGAGAACTGCTCCTCGAGATCGCGGACCTCCGCGCCCTGGAACGTGGTGTCGGTGAAGCTGACGCCGCCGCTGGCGCAGCCGGCGGTGGCCGCGAGGATCAGGAGCATCGCGGCTCCGAGGCCGCGGAGCGTCTGTTCGGAGTCGGGAGATTGGGCGTCACCGGATTCGCCGGGGGCGGTCCGTCGGCGGACGTCTCTGGTGTTGGTCATGTCGTCTCTCGTCGCTATGGTGATTCTCATCGTGGCTGCGGCCCGGAATCCGATACGGCGGGTCCGGCCGATCGTCGTCCGGGAACGGCGCCCGCGGGATAATACTATAAGATTACTATCAATGGGTTCACCGGTCGTGGTGTGGCACGAGGCGTACGAGATCGACCTCGGGGAGCACGTGTACCCCACCGAGAAGTACCGGCTCGTCCGCCAGAAGCTCGCGGAGGACGGCCTCCTGGCGGAGCTCTCCCCCGTCTCTCCCGAGCCGGCCCCGGAGGAGGACCTGGCCCGGGTTCACACCGGAGCGTATCTGGAGAAGGTCCGTACGGGGCGCTTCGACCGGCAGGAAGAGCTCCGGCTGGAGGTCCCGTTCTCACCCGAGCTCCGCCGGGCCATGACCCTGGCCTGCGGCGGTACCACCGCGGCCGCCCGCCACGCCCTGCAGGATGGAGTGGCCGTCCACCTCGGGGGTGGTTTCCATCACGCCTTCGCGGACCACGGCGAGGGCTTCTGTCTCCTGAACGATTCCGCCGTGGCGGTCCGCGCCCTCCTGGCCGACGGCTCCATCGACCGCGCCGCCGTGGTCGACTGCGACGTGCACCAGGGCAACGGGACCGCGTCCATCTTTCGTGACGACGCCCGCGTGTTCACGCTCTCCCTGCACCAGGAACGGCTGTACCCGGCCCGGAAGCCGCCCTCGGACCTGGACGTGGGACTCCCCGACGGCATCGGAGACGACGACTATCTGAAGCGCCTGCGCGCCGCCCTCCCCCGGGCCGTGGAGGACCCGGAGCCGGACCTGGTCCTCTACCTGGCCGGCGCGGATCCGTACCGTCGGGATCAGCTCGGCGGGCTGGCGCTCAGTCGGGACGGGCTGGCGGAGCGCGACCGCACGGTGCTCCGCTCGCTCCGCGGGCGCGGGATCCCGGCCGTGGTCCTCCTGGCGGGAGGCTACGCCGTGCGGGTCGAGGACACCGTGTCGATCCACGCCGCCACCGTCGGCGAGGCTCTCGACGCTCGTCGGGAGGAGGTAGCGGTCCGTGGGGGATGACGACCGGGGCGACCGTCGGCTCAACGTGGCGGTGCACGAGGAGGTCCTGGGGCGTGACGTCCGTATCGGCGACGGGACGGGGCCGAACCAGGAGTTCACGCTGCCGGTGATCGCCCGGGACGCCGAGAGCGGCGACCGGGTGCCTGCCTACTCGTCCGACGACGGGGCCGTCCGCCGGGTGGTCGACGCCATGCGTCGCAGGGGCTGGGTGCTGGAGGAGCCCCGGCGCGAGGGCCGGGAGACCACGCAGTGGGCCGCCGGCTTCCACCGCGGCGACGAGAGCGTGGTCTACACGGCCCGAACGGAGTCGGCCCCGGAGTCGGTGTGCCGGGCGGCCCTCCGCGCCGTCCGCTCCGGGGAAGGCGGGACGGACATCGGGGACGGACGCCCGTGAACGCGGACGAGATCGACGGCCGGGAGCTCGATGCCGCCGTGGCGCGGGAGGTCTTCGGCCGCGAGGTGAGCTGGCGCGAGGCCGACGGGAGGAGGACCCCTCTGGTGGTGGACGGCGACGAACGGGTGCCGTGCCCGCGCTACTCCAGCGACCCCGGGGCCGCCCGCGAGGTGGAAGAGGAGCTGGACCGCCGCGGCCTGGCGGAGGCGTACGTGGACCACCTCCTCAAGGAGGAGCGTCCGCGCCTGGGCATCGTCGACACGCTCCAGTACAGGGACGTGTGGAACGTCCTCCACGCGGGTCCCGCCCGGCGATGCCGGGCGGCGCTGTCCGTCTGCCGCGGGGAGGCCTAGGTCCGGCGCCGCCCGGCGGGGAGACGGGCTATCCGCCCCGGGTCGAGACCCGGATGATCCCGCCCGGGTATCCCGTACCGTAGCGCGTCGTCGCGTCGCTGGCGCTCATGAACTCCGCCTCCTCCACGTCCGACGGGTTGATCCGGCGGAGCGCCGACGGCTGTCCCTGCTCCACACCGTCCACGAAGACCGCGGGCAGCGCCGCCGACGGATCCTGGAAGCTCACGCTGCCGCGGGTCTGCAGCCACATGGAGCGCTCGCTGCGGATCAGCTCGAACATGTTGTCGTACTGCGTCTGGAGGTCGCGCAGCTCCTGGGAGGTGATGGCACCGCTCCCGCCACCGCCCCCGCCGCTACCCGTGCTCGCGCACGCCAGCCCGCCAGCGAGCAGGAGTACCACTGTCCAGACCGTCGTGCGTCGCATCTCGTTCTCCTCTTCGCGTGATCAACTCTCGGCGATGGAAGCCACGCCGTCCACGAGACGGCGCACCTCCCTACTACTTGTATAGCAGGCACACCCGGCGCGCACCAGCCCCGCCCCCCCGACGCCCAGCCGCCGCAGGACGCCGGGCGCGTAGAAATCACCGTGGGAGACGAACACGCCACGCTCCGCGAGCCGCGCCGCCACGTCCCGGGGCGAGACGCCCTCCACGGAGAAGGAGACGGTCGGCGTTCTCGCCTCCCCGGGCGGCGGACCGTAGCGGCGGACGCCGTCGATGGCGCGCAGCCCCTCCCAGAGGACGCGGAAGAGATCGCGTCCCCGATCCTCCAGCTCCTCCAGGACGGTCCGGAGCCGCCGGCGCCGGTCCCCACCCTCCCCGCCGGCCAGCGAGGCCAGGAACTCGACGGCGGCCGCCGCCCCCGCGATGCCCTCGAAGTTCGCCGTGCCCGTCTCCACGCGGTCCGGCACGGCGTCCGGCGCCGGCTCGAACGGGGGCACGTCCAGCTCCCCGAGGTGCCGCTCCCGGCCGTAGAGCACGCCCACGTGGGGTCCGTAGAACTTGTAGGCCGAGCACGCCAGGAAGTCGCAGCCCAGGGCGTCGACGTCCAGGGGCAGGTGGGGGGCCGCGTGCACCGCGTCGACGAAGAGCAGGGCCCCCGCCTCGTCCGCGGCGTCCGCCGCCCGCCGGACGTCGTTCACCGTACCCAGCGCGTTGGAGGCCAGTCCCACCGCCACGAGGCGCGTCCGATCGCCGATGGCCCCGTTCAGCGCGTCCCACTCCAGGCGTCCGCTCTCCGGGTCGAACGGAACCGACCGCACCGTGGCGCCCACCTCCTCCTCCAGGGCACGCCACGGCGCGATGTTGGCATGGTGGTCGAGCTCCGTGACCACGATCTCGTCGCCGGGCTCCATCGTCCGGCCCAGGGCCCGCGACAGGTGAAAGGTCAGGGTGGTCATGTTCGCGCCGAACACGATCTCCCGCGGCTCCGCCCCGAGGAAGTCCGCCAGGGCCCGCCGCCCCCGCTCCACGACGGCGTCGGTCTCGGCGCTGGTGGGGAAGGCCCAGCCCGCGTTGGCGTTGTGGTCCAGGAGGTAGTCCCGGACCGCCGCCGCCGTCCGGCGGGGGACCTGCGTCCCGCCCGGTCCGTCGAAGTACGCCACCGGCTGACCGGCCTCCCGGCGCTCCAGCGCGGGAAACTCCTGGCGGATCTCGGCCGTCGGGACGACCATGTGGGGCCTTTCGGGTATGGTACGGGGACCGTGCGCGTCCGAACTCCGACTCCACCCGCAACCTAACGGATCTCCGACCGAGGCTCTCACCAGGATGCTCAGTCCCCTCTCGCTGTCGTCGGACCTCTCGTCCTGCACGCGGTGCGCCGGCGTCCGCTCCGTCTCCCTCCGGGACTTCCGCGACGCCATGGCGGACCGCCAGTACCGCGACCTGCTCGAGTTCCACCTCCGCTCCCACGGCGAGCGCCAGCTCGAGGCGGCCCTGGCCGAGCTCCTCGGTTCGCTGCCGCCGGAGGCCCGGGACGCGGCGGAGAAGCTGGCCGATCGATGGGACCGGCGGATGGAGGCGACGGAGCTCTGGGGGGAAGAGGGCGACGCGGCCGTGGACCGCATCTGCGGGGAGGCGGCGGAGCTGCTGCGGGAGCGGGACGCGGACCCGGCCGACGACCTGCTCTTCGACCTGTTCGAGGTGGTCACGCTACGCTTCGCCCTGGGGGCGACCCGGAGCGGCGACATCCGCCGGGTCATGGGGATCCGCCGCCGCGGCTTTCTCCTTCGCAACGGCTGGTGGCTCCTCTCGGCGGCGGTCCTCACCGTGGCCGCCTCTCTGGTCTCCTCCCCCACCGTGGAGCTCCTGCTCTGGGGGGGCGTCGCGGCGTCGCTCCTCCCGCCGGCGGCCCGTCTCGTCTCCGGCTCCGACGAGAGCGGAGGAGGCCGGTAGGCGCCGGGGCCAGCAGACGATACATTGGCCCGCGCTGTCGCTGTCGGGCGGCCCCGCCCGCGGACCGTCTCCCTCACCGACGGGGGAGCGCCCGCCGCTGCGGACCGCCCGTTCGAAGCCGGAAGGTCCGAATGCCACTGACGCTCGAGACGATCCGCGAGGCAGCCACGGAGCTGCAGGGGGAGGTGGTCCGCACGCCCTTCAGCCACTCCCGCAAGCTCTCCGAGCGGGCGGACGCGGAGCTCTCCTTCAAGTTCGAGAACCTCCAGTTCACCGGCTCCTTCAAGGACCGGGGGGCCCTGGTGAAGCTCCGTTCCCTGGACCGGGAGCAGCGGGAGCGGGGGGTCATCGCCATGTCCGCCGGCAACCACGCCCAGGCGGTGGCCTACAGGGCGAGCCAGCTCGGCGTTCCCGCCACGATCGTCATGCCGCTCCACACACCGAACGTGAAGGTGGAGCGCACCCGGCAGTTCGGCGCCGAGGTGGTGCTGGAGGGGGAGGACCTGGCCGAGGCCGGGGACGTGGCGGAGGAGATCGTCGAGGAGCGCGGGCTCACGCTCATCCATCCCTACGACGACGAGCGGATCATCGCCGGCCAGGGGACGGTGGCGCTCGAGGTCCTGGAGGCGGACCCGGACCTGCAGTCTCTGGTGGTGCCGGTGGGGGGCGGGGGGCTCATCGCGGGCATCGCCACGGCCGCCAGGGGCATGCGGCCGGACATCGAGGTCGTGGGCGTCCAGGCCGCGCGCTATCCCTCCATGCGTCAGGCCCTGGACGGCGAGTCCATCCACTGCGGCCACTCCACCATCGCCGAGGGCATCGCCGTGAAGCGGCCGGGCGAGATCACCCTGCCCATCGTCCGCGAGCTGGTGGACGACGTGCTCCTGGTGGAGGAGGCCGACCTGGAGAAGTCCGTCCAGCTGCTCCTCGAACAGGAGAAGACGGTGGCCGAGGGAGCCGGAGCCGCCGGCCTGGCCTGCGTCCTCGAGCACGGGGAGCGGTTCCGGGGACGGAAGGTCGGCATCGTGATCTCCGGCGGAAACGCGGACCTGCTCAACCTGTCGTCCATCATCGAGCGCGGACTGGTCCGCTCCGGCCGCATGGTCTGGCTCCGGGTGGAGATCCGGGACGTCCCGGGTCAGCTGGCCGACGTGGCCCAGAAGATCGCCGACAGCGACGGGAACATCGTCGAGGTCTATCACCAGCGAGCGTTCACGAACCTCCCCGTTCAGTCAGCGGAGCTGGACGTCGTGGTCCAGACCCGCGGCGTGGACCACGTCCGGGAGATCATCGGCGAGCTGGAGGAGGCCGGCTTCCCCACCACCGTCCGGCATGGCGTCGAGGTGGACGGCTCCGGCTGACGCTCCCGGGCCCGGAGGACGACGCCCGGGCCCCGCCTCGACCCCTCAGTCGCAGCAGGCCGGCGCCCCGTGGTCCCGGGCCCACGCCTCCGCCGCCGGGTGCACCGGGATGGGGGCGTCCGACAGCCGCCCCAGGTCGATCTGCCGCGCGATGTCCGTGGTGGCGACGAGCTCCTTCCGGCGCTGATCCAGCACGTTCAGGACGTGCCGCACCACCTCGTCCTCCAGGTCGTCCCGGGCCACGATCCAGTTGAGCATCGCCACGGTGGGCACGTCGCGCTCGAGGCCGGGATAGGCACCCGCCGGGATGACGCCGAGATCGTAGTAGGGGTGCTCGGCCCGTAGCCTCTCCACGTGAGCCGAATCCACGGGAATCAGCCGCGCCCCGGCCGTGCTGATGGCCTGGAGCGCCGCCGAGGCGGGATAGCCGACGGAGAACACGGCGCCGTCGATGGAGGCGTCGCCCAGCGCCTGGGCGGACTCGGTGAACGTGAGGAAGCGCTCGTCCAGGTCCTCGTAGGTCAGGTCGTAGGCGGCCAGGAGCTGGCGGCTGAACTGCTCCGTGCCGCTGCCCGCCGATCCCACCGACAGGCTCCGCCCCTCGAAGTCGGCCACGCTCTGCACGTCGGACCCGCCGGGCACGAGCACGTGGCCCTGGTTGGGGTAGAGTGGAGCCACGACGCGCAGGTCGCTGAACGCCGAATCGAAGCCGACGCCGCCGGAGTGGGCCTCGTAGATCGTGGTTCCGATGCTCATGCCGAGCTCGATCTCGCCGTCGCGGAGCCGCGTCACGTTCTCCAGGGATCCGCCCGTCACCTCGGCGTTGTACTGCCGGGCCGAGTCGGCGGTGGACAGCAGGCTGGCGATGGTGCCCCCCAGGGGATAGTAGATGCCCCCGGTCCCGGCGGTTCCCAGGCTCACGAACCGCGACGGCCCGGCGTCTCCGCCGCAGCCGGCCACCGCGATCACCAGCGCCAGGACCAGGGTCCCGACGGCCGCCGCGGCCGTCCGTCTCCCGGTCGAGGCCCCGTCCTCCTCCCGCACGTTCCGCCCCATCCTCATCCCTTCTCCTCTTCGATGCGTGGATCCCGCCCGTCGTCCGCCGCCCGGGTCGCGCCCGGCCCGGCCTCTTCTCCGTCTCCGGCCGCGGTCTCGTTCTCCGATCCTCCCCGGACCATCAGCCCCACCGCCACGGCCAGCCCCGCCGCGTCGGTGACCAGCCCGGGGAAGACCAGGACGGCCGCGGCGGCCGCGAGCACGATCCGCTCCCACCCGGCCAGGGTCCTCCGGGCGTACCCCACCACGGCGGCGGCCAGCCCCGTCACCCCCACGGCGCCGGTGAGGGCCGCGATCGCCACCATATGGGGCGCCCCGGCCCCCAGCAACTCCGGGCCGTACACGAACATGAAGGGTACGAGGAAGCCGGCCCCGGCCAGCAGCATCGCCGTGACGGCCGTCTGCAGGGCCGCGCTGCCGGCGATGCCCGCGGCGGCGTACGCGGCCAGCGAGACCGGCGGCGTCACGTTCGAGATGCACCCGAAGTAGAAGATGAAGAGGTGAGCGGCCAGCGTGGGCACCCCGAGCTCCACCAGCCCCGGCGCGCCCAGGGCCGCCAGGACCACGTAGGCGGCGGTGGTGGGAAGCCCCATCCCGAGGATCACCGAGCCGACCGCGGTGAGCAGGAGGGCCGCCCAGAGATGGCCGCCGGAGAGCGTCACGATGAGTTCGGACATGCGGAGCCCGATGCCGGTGAGCGAGGCGACCCCGACCACGATCCCCGCCGTGGCACAGGCGGCGGCCACCTGGACGGTCCCCTCGCCGGCCCGGACCACGGCGGCCGTCAGCTGATCCCGGCCGAGCCGGGTCGCCGGACGGAGAACCGCCAGCGCCCCCGCCCCCACCACACCCCAGAAGGCAGCCCGCATGGGCGAGCGCCCGATGGCCAGCATCCACACCACGACGCCCAGCGGGAGGAGCAGGTGCAGGCGCGGGAGGACGGGATCGCGCTCCACCTCCGTCCCGCCGCCGAGCCCCATGGCCGAGGCCCGGAAGTGGATGGCCATGAAGAGGGCCAGGTAGTACAGGGCGGCGGGGAGTATGGCGGCCAGGGCGATCGTGGCATACGGAATGTTGGTCCACGTCGCCATGATGAAGGCGCCGGCGCCCATGATCGGGGGCATGAGCTGACCGCCGGTGCTGGCCGCGGCCTCGATGGCCCCGGCGAAGTGCGGCCGGAAGCCGGAGCGTTTCATCAGCGGAATCGTGAACGTCCCCGTCGTGGCCACGTTGGCCACCGCGCTCCCCGAGAGCGACCCCATGAAGGCGCTGGCCACCGAGGCCGTCTTCGCCGGGCCACCCCGGGTGCCGCCGGCCGCCCGCTCTGCCAGGGCGATGAGGAGCGTCCCCCCGCCCGCCGCCTCGAGCACGGCCCCGAAGAGAATGAAGAGGTAGACGAAGTCGGCGGAGACGCCGAGCGGAATTCCCCAGATTCCCTCCGTGGTCAGATAGAGGTGCTCCACGAGCCGAACCGGCCCGTACCCGCGGTGGGCCAGCGCACCCGGCAGGTACGGTCCCACCCACGCGTAGACCAGCGCCAGGATCGCCACCGACACGAGTCCCCACCCCGTGGTTCGCCGCGCCAGCTCCAGCACCAGGAGGATGGAGAGGACGCCGGCGGCCAGGTCCAGCGGACGCACCGCCCCCACCCGGCGGACCAGCGCCTCGTGCTCCATGGCCAGGTACGCGCAGGAGAAGAGGGTGGCGGCCACCAGCAGGAGCGTCACCGGCCACCGGAGCCGCGGACGGCCGCTCAGCGGCGGCTCCCTGCCCTGGAGGAGGCCGACCCCCAGGAACCCGAGCGTCCCCATCAGGGCCAGGTGGACGGGCCGCTGCACCAGGGCCGTGAACGGGGTGACCCCGGCCGCGTACAGGTGAAAGGCCGCGGCGGCGAAAGAGAGGGCGACGACGACCCGGCGCACCACTGGCCCGCCGGTGTCCCCGGACAGCGCTCCGGTGGTGCCCCCGGCGTCCTCCCCCCGTTCCCCTACGGAGTCCGGATCCGCCACTCCACCCGGTCTCTTGGAATGTCGGCGGCCGACGGGCAGCCCAGGAGCGCGCACGCCCCCTCCAGCTCGTCCCGCAGCATCTCCAGGACGCGGCGGACGCCCGCCTCTCCGTCCGCGGCGAGGCCCCAGAGGTAGGGGCGGCCCACCAGGACCGCCCGGGCACCGAGCGCCACCGCCTTGGCCACGTCCCGTCCGCGCCGTACGCCTCCGTCCAGCAGCACCTCGGCACGGTCGCCCACGGCGTCGGCCACGCCCTCGAGGGCCTCGATCGTCGCCACCGTATCGTCGAGCTGGCGCCCGCCGTGGTTGGAGACGACCACCGCCCGGGCCCCGGCGTCCACGGCCCGGACGGCGTCCCCGGGGGCCACCACGCCCTTCACCACCACCGGGAGCTCCGTCCGGTCGACCAGCCACTCCAGGTCGTTCCACGTCAGCGACGGATCCAGCAGCTCCTCCGCCTGGGCGGCTACCGCGGACCCGGCGCCGGGTCCCTCCGGCACGTCGACGAGTCCCGCGAAGTTGGCGGGCATGGCCTCCGGCGGGATCTCCAGGCGGTTCCGCACGTCGGCCTCACGGCGACCCAGGCGGGGCGTGTCCACCGTGAGACAGATCGCCCGGTACCCGGCCTCCTCGGCGCGACGAACCAGCGTGGCCGTGATCTCCCGGTCGCGGTACGCGTAGAGCTGGAACCAGCGCCTCCTTCCGCCCGCCTCGGCCACCTCCTCCATGGGCCGGGACGAGAGGGTGGAGACGACCATCAGGGCCCCCGTCTCCTCCGCGGCACGGGCCGTGGCGAGCTCCGCGTCCGGGTGGAAGAGCCCCTGGAAGCCGGCCGGCGCCAGGAGGACCGGGAACGGAACCTCCCGCCCCAGGACCGTCGTCGAGAGATCCACGTCCGAGACGTCACGGAGGACCCGGGGGACGAACCGGATCCGCCGAAAGGCACGCCGGTTCTCCTCCAGCGTGCCCTCGTCCTCCGCGCCGCTCGCCAGGTATCCCCAGGGCCCCGGGGCCAGGGCCTCCCGGGCCCGGGAGCGAACGTCCATCACGTTGACCGGCCCCACCACGAGCCCCCTCCCTTCCGTCCGCGCCTCTCCCGTCGTTCGACCCGTTCGACCCATCGCGCCCCCACCGGGGAACCCCTCGCCCCGACGGTCCATTCAACTTAACAGGATCTCGGCACCGGTCGCCGCGGCCGAGCGTCGCGCGATCCGTCCGGTCGGCGGCGGGACGCTCCCGGAGCCCCGTCCGGCATTGACGGGCTCCGCTCCGGCGGGTCCCTTGGAAACCGGGTGCGGCCGCGGTCGAGCCCTCGCCGTTCGTCACGGCCCCCGCGTTCGGCACGCGAGCGGAGGCCAGCGGCTGCCTCCAACCGCTCACATCCCGAGAGAGGCCTCTTGGATTACGAGCCGCTTCACGAGTGGGACGTGGACACGGATCGCGCCCGGGAGATCCAGTCCCGGCTGCGCGATCGGCTGGACCTCACCGCCCCGAGCGACTTCTCCCCCCACCGGGTGGCCGGCGCCGATATGTCCATCGGCCGCGGGGAGACCCGGGGCCACGCGGCCTTCTCCGTGCTGAGCCTGCCCGGACTGGACGTCGTCGAGGAAGCCACGGCGAGTGTGCGTGTCGACTTCCCGTACGTACCGGGCTACCTCTCCTTCCGCGAGCTCCCGGCCCTGGCGGCGGCGTGGCGCGAGCTCGAGGTCAGGCCCGACGTCGTCCTCTTCGACGGTCAGGGGCTGGCCCACCCACGCCGCATGGGCCTGGCCTGCCACGGGGGGCTCCTGTTCGACGTGCCGTCGGTGGGCTGCGCGAAGAACCTGCTCGTGGGGGACCATCCTCCCCTGGACGGAGAGAAGGGAGCGACCGCACCGATCGTCGTGGAGGAGGAGGGTCGGCGGGAGCAGGTGGGAGCGGCAGTGCGCACGCGCACCGACGTCTCTCCGATCTACGTGTCGCCGGGCCACCGCATGGACCTGGAGACCGCGGTGGACGTGGTGCTCGAGGTCAGCCCGACGTACCGCGTGCCCGAGCCGATCCGGCACGCGGATCGTCGCGTGGGGGAGCTGCGCCGATCACGGCGAGAGGGCGCGGAGCGATGATCGCATCCCGCGTCGTATGCAACTCTGTCCGCGGAGGGGTGTCACAGATCATCCCTCTGTTCGTTTCACATACGACTGCGGGGCGGGAGCCCGGGTTCGGCCGTGGACTTTGACGCGGCGTTCGACCGGCATTACTCCGCGCTCTACCGGTACGTGCACCGGCTCACCGGCGACGCGGACGTGGCCGAGGACGTGGCGCAGGAGTCCTTCGTCCGGCTCCTCGAGAACGAGGTGCCGGAGGAGAGCGTCCGCAGCTGGCTCTTCACCGTGGCCACGAACCTGGTCCGGGACCGGTCGAGGACCCGGGACCGGCGACGGCGCCTGCTGGAGGCCGAGGACTACGGCCCGGACCGGCCGGACCGTCCGGACGAGCGAACGGTGCGGGCGGAGCGAATCGAGCGCGTTCGTGAGGCGCTCGACGAGCTCAAGGCCCGGGACCGGAAGATCCTCCTCCTCCGGGAGGAGGGCTTCCAGTATTCGGAGATCGCGGAGATGATCGGGGTGAAGGCGAGCTCGGTCGGGACGCTCCTCGCACGGGCCCTGCGTCGGTTCGAGGAGGCCTACCGGGAGCTCGAGGACGCCCCGGAACGAGAGGACTGAAGAGGATCGGACCGCGGAAATCGCGGCGGAGGGCGAGAGGTCCCATGGAGTTCGACACCGACAGTCATCCGAGCGAGGCCCGGCTGGTGGCCTACGTGGACGGCGAGCTCGGCCCGGACGAGCGGGCGGCCGTCTCCGACCACCTGTCCGGCTGCGACGCCTGCGCTCGCACGCTGTCCGAGCTCCGGCGCGCGTCGTCGCTCTTCTCCGACGCCGCCGGCGCCCTGGAGCCGCCCCCCTCGGACGTGACGGCGGCGGAGACGCGTCGCCGGGCCGCGCGCGGTGCGCCGTCCGAGAGCCAGGGGACGGCCGCCGGAGCGGGTGCTCCGGACGACACCGACGACGAATCGCGCTTCCGGTGGTCCCGGTGGTCCACCGCGACCCGCATCGCCGCGTCCATCGTCGTCCTCATGGGAGCCGCGGCCGCCCTCCCGGGATCGCCGGTTCGCTCGTGGATCGACCGCTCGGTCCAGCAGGTCCAGGCACTCTTCGGAGGGGACGAAGCGGCGCCGGCGACCGTGGAGGCCGAAGCTCCCCGGCCCGAGCGCCCCGCAGTCCGGGACCGGTCTGGAGTTGCGGTGTCGGCCTCGAGCGGCTCGATCGTCGTGACCCTCCGGGACGTCCCCCCGGCCACCTCCGTGCGGGTCCGGCTCGTGGACGGGGAGCAGGCCGGAGTGTGGAACGCCGGCGGTGAATACCGTACCGCTCCGGGCCGAATCGAGGTGACTGCTCCCGCCTCCGACTCCCTCCTGGTGGAGATCCCGCGACTGGTGGGCCGGGTCGAGCTGGAAGTGAACGACCGGCTCGTGGCCGTCGGTCGCGGCGGAGAGCTGGACGTGCGCGTGCCGGACGTGGAGGTCCGCGACGGCGAGTTCACCTTCCGGCCGCCGGGAACCAACTAGCCTCCGGTCGCGTACAATCGGTGATGGCCGCACCCTGCGGCCACGGCACCGACTCCTTCCGGGAGGCGCGATGATCGAACTCCTGGCAGCCGCCGGACTCCTCTTCGGCCCGGGGGCCGGAGCGAACGCTCCCGCGGCCCCGGGACCGACGGCGGCCGTCCTGCAGGAGACTACCGAACAGTCCTCCCGCGCGGAGCGTCGGTCCGGACGCACCTTCCCCGACAGTGCGATGGGCACCATCCGTGGCCGGGTCCTGGGACAGGAGTCCGGCGAGGCGCTCTCGTTCGTCGTCATCGAGGTCGGCGAGGGAGACACCTACCGCGCCACGCGCACCGGCGAGGACGGCAGATACGTGCTGGACGACGTTCCTCCGGGCCGTCGACAACTCCGTGCCCGGGCGCTGGACCGCCAGCCGCTTGAGCTCACCCTGAAGGTGCCGGCCGGGGAGACGGTGCAGCTCGACCTGAGCCTCGGCCTCCGTCCCGTCGGTCTCCCGCTCCTGCAGGTGATGGGCCTGGCATCGTGGTCCGAGGTCAACGTCAGGGGCAGGCACGAGCTCACGCCCGGCTCACCGGCGGCGGCCGAGCTCAAGGCCCTGGAGGCGAGCCCGGGCGTCGCCGAGCTGGGACTCGCCGAGGAGATCCGTCCCGGAGCGACCGACCCGAACAGCAGCCTCTACGTCCGGGGAGCCACGTCGGACCTGAAGATGGTGCTCCTGGACGGCGCCCCCGTGTACGCCCCCTTCCACCTCGGGGGGCTCATGGACGCCATGCAGCCGGGTGTGATCGACTCGTCGAGGGTCTACGTGGGCGGAGCGCCCGCACGATACAACGGCGGTCTGTCCTACATCATGGATCTGAAGACGCATCCCGGTCGCGCCGACGAGACCACGGCACGGGGTGCCGTCGACCTGCTCGGCGCCCGCACCCAGGTGGAGGGCCCGGTGGGGCCCGGCTCCTACTACGCGGGCGTCCGCGGCCTCCACGGGCTCGGCTCCCGCGGTCTGACGGACGAGCCGCTCCCCTACGGTTACAGGGACGCCCTGGCACGGGTCGACATGCCGCTCTCCGACGCCGACCGGATCGCCGTCACGGGGTTCCTGAACCGGGAGTCCGTGGATCTGGATCCCGAGATCGGATTCGACGGCTCGGTCCACTGGGGCAACCGGGCCGGGTCCGTGCGGTACCAGCACCGGATGGAGAACGGCGAGGTGCAGCTGATGGCTTCCGGCGGTCGGTTCCGCACCCGACTCCCGGTCGGGGGGGATCCGGTTCGAGCCGCCGAGGGGAGGAACACCAGGACTCGGCTCGCCATCGACGCGACGCGTCGCCTGGAGGACGTCCGTCTGCAGTTCGGGGGCTCCTACGATCACTACGGCGTGAGCTACCAGCGGAGCCGGGCGCAGGACGACGTGCCCTTCTACGCCCAGCGGCGATCCACGGGCGACATGATGGGCGCCTACGGGGACATCGTCTTCCCGGCCGGCGACGCGTTGAGCCTCCGCGCGGGCCTTCGGAGTGACCTCTTTCTTCCGGAGATGGTCGGTCGCCTCTCGCCCCGCCTGACCGCGGCGCTCGAGCTCGGCCCCACGTCCGTCCTCTCGGTGACCGCCGGCCGCTATCACCAGTACGTCCGATCGCCGGGGGGAGTCGTGACCTCAGAGCTGGGGGAGGTCTCGACGTCCCCCGACTCCACCGTGCCGGTGGCGGCAGAGCTCCAGGTGGCCAGCGCGTCGCACGTGGTGGTGGGTCTGGACCACGCCCCCCGCGAGGGACTGCGGGTCGGTGTCGAGGGCTTCTTCAAGGCCTTCCAGAACGTCCCGCAGAGCAACGCCATGCGCTCGTCCGGCATCGACCTGTGGGTCGACTACCGGGGCCAGGACTGGTCGGCGTGGGGGGGCTATGCGCTGGCGTTCGTGTGGTCCCGGACCGGGGAGGTTCAGTACGGTGAGGAATTCGCGGGACGCCACCTGTTCAGCGGCGGCCTGAGTGCTCCGCTGCCCTCCGACGTCCGCCTGGACGTGAACGTGGCCACCAGCGCGGGCCTCCCCTTCACGCCCATCCCGACGCCGGTGGAGCCCGCCACCCCCTCCCTCGCCCCCGCCGCCGCGTCGGCCTCTCCCCAGCTGTCGGTGACCGGCGGAAACCAGCTCCTCCACGGCTCACCCGAGGGGTCCTACCTCCGCCTCGACGTGAAGCTGTCCAGGAGCTGGCCGATCCACATCCTGGACAGTGACGTCGAGCTGACTCCCTACGTCCAGGTCCTGAATGCCCTGGATCGGCGCGACGCCCTCTTCTACCAGTTCGATCCGAAGGACGACCTCAAGGCCCACGCTCTCAGCGCCGTACCCCTCCTGCCCGTGGCCGGAATCGAGTGGCGTCTCTGACGTTCCTCTTCCCCCCTCTCCCGTAACAGAGCTGTCACATCCGGCCAACCTCGTCCGTTCTATGGACGAGGGCGGGGCTGTCGGCCCCGGCTGCCGGACGCCGCTTCCCCGTTGTCGGCACCGGCCCTGCCCGACTCGGTACGTGGTCTCGCAACAGGAGGCACGGACGTGGCAAGCACCCAGCAGTCGCCCTCCCGCAACGGGAACGGGGCAGGCGACAGCAAGTTTCGCTTCGAGGAGGAAGCCCTCGGCCACCTGGACGACCTGCACGAGCAGGCCCTCTCGCTGACCGGGGGAGACGAGGCCCGGGCGCAGGATCTGGTGCAGGAGACGCTCCTCAAGGCCTACCAGTCCTGGGAGAGCTACGAGACCGGCACGAACTGCAGGGGCTGGCTGATGACGATCCTCCGGAACAAGTTCATCAGCGAGTTTCGGAAGCAGAAGCGGCGACCCTCCCGGCTCGCCATCGAGGACCTCCCCGACCGATCGATTCTCGAGGATCGGAACGCCGACGACCCCGCGGCCGCCTTCTACGAGAGCCTGATCGCCGACGACATCGTGAAGGCGCTTGAGGAGCTCCCCGACCATTTCCGGGTGGCGGTGATCCTGTCCGACCTGAAGGACTGGCAGTACAAGGAGATCTCGGACGAGCTCAAGATTCCCGTGGGCACGGTGAAGTCCAGGCTGTCCCGGGCACGACGACAGCTCCGGGAGCAGCTCCGCCCGTACGCCGAGAAGCGGGGCTTCGCGGCCTGACCGGCTCTGCCGGCCCGGGCCGTCCGCCCGCCATCTCGCCGGCGCCAGCCGTTCGACATCCCCCCTTCCCGCCGACTCCCACCCACGTTCGTCGCGCGCGTCCGGCCGCACCGCATGGATCGAACGGACGCGGACCGGATATTAGAAAGGCGATCAGAAAGCGCGCGTGAACGCCTTTCTAGACGTCCGGGTGCGACCCGACGCGCTCTGGCGATGGGCGGCGTCCGACGTCCTCCCAGCGGCAGCCATCTCGAATACACGGAAAGCGAGCACGATGCTGGAGAACGAAGAGGAGTTCGAGACCGTCACCATCGAAGAGGCGCAGGGCAACGTCTGCTACCTGTGCGCGGAGCCCCTCCTCCGCGAGGGCTACGAGGAGTCCGAGGTGAAGTTCGTGCGCCGTGTCGAGCTCCGCGGGCAGAAGCGCCTGGTCCATCTCAAGTGCGTCCGGGCCATGAAGCAGATCGACTAGCGTTCGCCACCTACCGACAGAGAACCTCACGTGAACGTCCCCCGGAGCCCCTCGCGGTCCCCGTCCGATCGGTCCGACCCGGACGGCGAGCGGGCATCAGCCGTCGGACTCCGGCGGGAAGCACTGGCCGTCGCGGCCGCGGCGGCCCTCCTCGCGCCCACGATCGCCGCCTGCTCGGGCGGCTTCGGCGTCGAGGACAGCGACGCACTGGTCGTCTACGGTCAGATCACCGACAGCGTGACCGCCAGTCCCGTCGACGACGCCGGGATCAGCGTCACGGCGTTCTCGGGCAACTGCGGCTCCAACATCTTCTCGAGCGTCTCCACCTCGACGGACAGCGCCGGGCGGTACGGGACCAGCGTCATCAACTTCCGGTCGGGATTCCGGAGATGCGTGGAGGTCGAGGCCGTCCCGCCGGACGGCTCCGGCCTGCAGTCCGGCCTGGTCCGGGTACCCGACGTCCCCCTGAACGACGACGCCGTCGTCGACAGCCTGCGGCTGGACCTCGCCCTGGATTCCATCTCCGGCGACTGATCGCCTGACCACCCGAAAGGCCCCGACGCCGGGAGACGGCGACGGGGCCTTTCCTGCAGCCTCGGTGCTCGGAAGCTCCTCTCGCTGCCCTCCGTCTACATCTCCGCCTCCGGCACGTACACGGCTCCCATGCCCGCCTCCCGGAGCCGCTCGTTGAACGCCGGCACCTCCTGGCCCAGCAGCGTCTCGAGCTCGTCCATCAGCTGCTCGTACTCGGGCTGGAGGTCGTTCCAGCGGGTGCGTGCCGACTCGGGCGGACCGTGGTCGGAGGAGATGAGCATGAGCGCCACCCGGGCGTAGGACGTGCTCAGCTCCGGTCCGAGGTGCGCGTGGTCGCCACGCTCCTCGTGCTTGTAGAGCTCACTGGCCACGGCCTCGACGCCGTCGATGAGCTCGGTGGCCCGCTCCTTCAGCGCCGGGTCGGAGGCCCGCTTCCGGGCCTTCTCCAGCTCGTCCAGGGTGACGCGGAGACGGTGGACGCCGTGCTGGATCGTGCTGATCCGGTCCCTCAGCCGGAGGCCGAACTCCAGGTCCGCCCGCATCTCCTCCATCGTGACGTCGTCCCCGAGCCGGGGATCCTTCATGACCTCGAAGGTCTGCTCCTCGGTGTGATCACCGGCGGTGAGCCGCACCCGGTAGGTGCCCGGCACCGCCAGGGGGCCGCCCAGGTATCCGTCGATGAGCGCGACCCGGCGTCGGAACTGGTTCGGCGCCGGCGGCTCGTTCACGCCCGGTGCCACGTAGGCGCCGGGGTAGCGCAGGTCCCAGTTCACACGGTGGGTCCCGGCTCCGGAGCCCAGCGGAAGCTCGTCGCCGGCGGGACGCGTCGAGTAGGACCGTACCGTCTCCCCGCCCTCGGTCAGGACCTCCAGGGTGACCTCGCCGTCCACCTCGTCGCCCAGACGGTAGTAGAAGAGGGCGCCCGCCGGCGGGTTCTCCGCCGCCCCTTCGGCGTAGCCCATCCGCATCCGGTAGGCGTCCCGCGGCGCGTACAGGTGTGCCGGACCCTGCCGGACGCTGTCGGTCATCTGCCGCAGCGGGCTCAGGTCGTCCATGATCCACAGGGCCCGCCCGTGGGTGGCGATCACCAGGTCGCCCCGCTTGACCTCCAGGTCCCGCACCGGAGTCGGCGGCAGGTTCTGCTGCAGGGACTGCCAGTGGGCGCCGTCGTCGAAGGAGACGAAGAGCCCGTACTCGGTGCCGGCGTACAGGAGCCCCTCGCTCTCCGGGTCGACGCTGATGGCGCGCACCGGGTGGTCCGAGGGGATGCCGTTCTGGCCGCCGGTCAGCAGCTCCCAGCTCTGGCCGTAGTCATCGGTCCTGTAGATGTACGGTCGCATGTCGTCCATCCGGTAGCGGTGGACGGCCATGTAGGCGGTGCCGGGATCCCGCGGAGAGGGAGCGATCTCGTCCACCGTGCTGTGCAGCTCCATCCCCTCCGGGGTCACCTCCTGCCAGCTCTCGCCGCCGTCGCGGGAGATGTGCACGGCGCCGTCGTCGCTGCCGGCCCAGTACAGTCCCTCCTCGACGGGAGACTCCTCGAAGGCGAAGATCGTCCCGTAGATCTCCACGCCCGTGTTGTCGTAGGTGAGCGGGCCGCCGGGCGGCGTCTCGTGCAGCTCCTCGTGCTCGTCCCAGCGCGTGAGGTCCGGGCTGATCGTGTCCCAGGTCACCCCCTCGTCCGTGGTGACGTGGACGTACTGGGAGGTGTGATAGAGCCGGTCCGGGTCGTGGGGCGAGAAGGTGATCTGGGAGGTCCACTGCCGGCGGTACTTCAGCTCCTGGTTCGGCCGGCCGTGGTACTCCAGCGGATAGACCCAGACCGACTGCTCCTGGTCCGTGGCCCGGTTCAGCCGGCTCACCCGCCCCTTGCAGCCCGAGTAGGTGATCATCGGGTTCTCCGGGTCCACGGCCACCGGCCCCGTCTCGCACCCGCCGGCGTTCACCCAGTGCGACTCCTTGGCCAGGCCGTCGGTGCGCACGCTGGGCAGCGTCATCGTGGAGTTGTCCTGCTGCGGGGCGTACACCCGGTACGGGAACTGGTCGTCCGTCGTCACCGAGTAGAATTCGGCCGTGGGCTGATTGTGCTGGGTGGACCACGTCTCACCGGCGGTGAAGGTCACCGTCGCTCCCCCGTCGTTGCCCTGGATCCAGATGTCCGGGTGCTCCGGGTTGATCCACAGGTCGTGGTGGTCGCCGTGAGGCGTGTCGTAGGGACGGAAGCTCTCGCCGCCGTCCACGGAGCCGTAGAAACCCTCGCCCGAGACGTACAGCTCGTCCCTGTCCTCCGGCGCCGCCGTCACGTGCATGTAGTACCAGGGGCGCGCCGTGAGACTGCGGTTGGTGTTCACCAGCTCCCAGCTCTTCCCCGCGTCGCTGGACCGATACAGCCCCATGGAGTCACGCGTGGACTCCACCAGCGCGTAGACGCGGTCCGGGTCCGCCGGCGAGACCGAGATCCCGATCCGGCCCACCTGCGAGGGAAGCCCCCGGGTCAGCTTCGTCCAGCTGTCGCCGCCGTCCTTGCTCTTGTAGATGCCGCCCTCGTCGGCGCCGCTGAACATGGCCCACGGCTTCCGCTCCGCCTTCCACATGACGGCGTACAGGATCCGCGGGTTGTCCGGGTGCATCTTCACCTCGATGGCCCCGGTCTCCCGGCTCACGTGCAGCACCCGCTCCCAGTTCTCTCCGCCGTCCGTGGTGCGGTAGACGCCCCGCTCCTCGTTCGGACCGAAGACGCTCCCCAGCGCCGCCACGTACGCCACGTCGGGGTCCTTCGGGTGCACGGCGATCTTGTGGATGTGGCCCGACTCCGGCAGGCCCACGTAGTCCCAGGTCTCACCACCGTCCGTGGAGCGGTAGACCCCCTCGCCCGGAGAGATGTTGCCCCGTACGCCTCCCGAGCCCGTGCCGACCCAGATCACGCTGCGGTCCGACGGGGCCACCTTCACCGCCCCGATGCCCGCCACGTCCAGCTGGCCCTGCGTGATGTTGTTCCACGTCTGGCCCGCGTCGGTGGTCTTCCACACACCGCCGCCCACGGCTCCCATGTAGTAGGTGTGGGGCTTCTCCTCGAGGCCCTCCACCGCCGTGACCCGCCCGCCCCGCGTGGGACCGATCAGGCGCGCCTGCACCCCCTGGTAGAGGGACGGGTCGACGACCTGGTTGGCGTCGTCCTCCTGCGCGGCCGCCGGCGACGGGACCGCCAGCACCGAACACAGGAGAAAGAGAGCGGCGAGGGATGCGCCGGCCAGGGCGCGGGATCGAGTCCGGATCATGGGTGGGGCTCCTCGGTCACGTGCCCGACGCTTCCGCGCCCGGCGTTCGATTCCGGCGAAAGGAAGGGGCAACAGAGCGAACCATTGAACCGTCCGACAGAAAAAAAGCCCGGGAACGGGGTGCGTCGAGACGCGCCCCGTTCCCGGGCCCGATGACCATCCTCGAGATCAGCCTCCGACGTCCGGGTTGGTCTCCCTCTCGGAGTCGGGGATCGGGTAGCAGAGGCCGCCCTCGGGCTTCGGCTGGAGCCCGGTGAACACCGAGCTCGACGGGTCCTCCAGCGGCTGGAGGTCGCCGGGAACGCCGGCCTGCGCCCAGCGTCGGAGGTCTCCCATCCTCCGGG